>NZ_JBEYXJ010000125.1:0-23201 GCF_040645015.1 Streptomyces sp. NPDC046881
GTGTGTTCCGTTTGTGTGTGGCGGGTGTCTTGGTGGGGGGGCGTGGGGCGCGGCCCCCCCCCCCCCCCCCCCCGCGCCGCCACGGGGTCAGCGTCTGCGGGCCCAGCCGGCACCGACTCCGGCCACATGCAAAGCCAGAGCCGTCAGCCCGAGAAGCATGACGTTCGTCGAAGAGAATGCATCGTTGGTACTGATATCAGCCGCGTTGATCAAAAACGCAAAGAAGAACAGCACTGCCGCGACTATGCCAAGCATGAGGAGCTCCTTCCATGAGGGGGTGAAGCCCGTATGCCCGGCTAACGCTCCCGCAGACGCACGGAGGTCCGGGCCGTTCCCCAGCGGTCAGGCATGCGCATGGCGTGGCCGGGTCGCCCGCCGTGGTGCGGCGTGGCGGGCGGGTTCAGCCGAGTCCGCGAACTGGAGACGCTGGAGCCATATTGAGGAGGTGAGCAGCAGGCCGGTGAAGATGGCCAGGAGGAGGGCGGAGACCCACATCTGCCGGCTTCCGGGGGTCTGCCAGCCGGTCCAGGCGGTCGATGCCGCCCACACCAGGGCGCCCACGGCGTAGAAGGCGCGGACCCGGCGCAGCTGCCGCACGGCCCGCAGGGACATGATGCGATCAGTCGTGGATGCCATGCCGGCCCGTGTACCCCCGTGCACGCTGCTCAGCAGACCGGGTTCACTTCTGCTGTTTCGGTCATTTCTGCTCGTGCTGCTGGGTTCGCCCTTCGAAGTCGCGTCGCACTGCGGCTCCTTGGTCTTCGATCAGACCGTCACTGTCGGGGAGGTCCAGGACGGCGCCGCAGCGGCTGCATAGCTTCCCGTCTTCGGCGGGCGTGCCGCAGGCCTTGCAGAACCGGTTGCCTTGGTTGTTCTCGGTCTTCTGTTCCATGGTCTCTCCCGGATAGTGGAGCAGTGATGACTGCGGAGTACCCGTGGCTTCCGTATTGATTCTCTGGAGGGGCTGCTTCATTTTTCGGCTGCGATAGACTATGGACTCAGGTGACTGTAGCGCTGTGAGGCCTGGTGATCCGCTGGAGACGGTTGTCTGTGTCCCGCATCGGAGGTGTGCAGTCGGTGTAGCGGTGGGAGCCGGCTTACTCAATGCCCGTGGGGCACAGGGTGGTTGGCCGTGTGTGGGTGCGTGAGAGCTGTTGTCCAGCTCGCCGGAGAGGGTGGATCGGATGGCTGTGAAAGGACTTCGTCCTCATCAGCGTGAAGCCGTGGACGCGGTTGTCCGAGCGCTCGAATTGCCTGCAAGATCTACTGTGCCCGAGCGGGGTCTGCGGACTCAGGTGGTCATGGCGACCGGATCGGGCAAGACTCTCGTCGCCGTGCGCAGCGCGGAGGAGCTGCAGGCGGGTCGCGTGCTGGTGCTCGTACCGTCGCTGGACCTGCTCGCCCAGACCGAGGCCGCCTGGCGCGAGGGCGGCCGTACGGGGCCGATGATCGGGGTCTCGTCCCTGCGCGGGCCGGAGGCGTCCTTTCCGAACACCACGGACGTGGACGAGCTGGTCGCCTGGGTCCGCCCGCTCGACAAGGTGACAGTATTCGCCACGTACGCCTCGCTCGGGCTCGGCACGCTGGAACGCGCGCACGCCGCCGGCCTTCCGGCGTGGTCGCTGATCGTCGTGGACGAGGCGCACAGGGTTTCGGGCCGGATCGGGAAGCCGTGGGCGGTCGTCCACGACAACACCCGCATCCCCGCCCTGCGCCGGCTCTACATGACCGCCACACCCCGGCTGTGGCAGCTGGACGACGACTCCGAGGCCGCGCCGGGCGCGCCCGGCGAGCTTGTGGCGTCGATGGAGGACGATCCGCAGGGTCCGTTCGGGGCGCGCTGCTACACGCTGACGCTGTCGGAAGCCATCGACCGGGGAATCTGCGCGCCGTACCAGGTGGTGTGCGTGGACATCACCGACACGCACCTGCAGGCCGCACAGCTCCTGGGCGCCGAGGCCCGCTCGGATCAGGTACGCGGGGCGCGGCTCGCCGCCCTGCAGACGGCACTGGTGAAGGCCTCGGCCGAGGAGGGGTTGCGCAGGACGCTGGTCTTCCATCACCAGGTCCGCGAGGCCGAGGCGTTCGCGGCCGGCCTTCCTGACGTCGCGCAGCGGCTGTACGCCGCCGAGCCGGAGTTGTACCCGCGTACCGTGTGGGCGAACTGGCTGTGCGGCGACCACAAACCGGGCCACCGGCGGCGTGTGCTGGACGAGTTCTCCAGAGGGATCGCTGCTGATGGCACGGTGGTGGAGAAGACGTTCCTCGGGTCCGTTCGCGTGCTCGGTGAGGGGGTCGATACTCGGGAATGTGACTCCGTGTACTTCGCCGACGTCCGCGGCTCCATGCCCGACCTCGTCCAAGCCGTCGGCCGCGCGCTGCGGATGCAGCCCGGTGAGGGGAAGGTCGCCTCGCTGGTGGTGCCGGTCCTGCTCGGGCCCGGGGAGACGGTGGACAGCATGCTGACCTCGCGGGCATTCGGCGGCCTGGCCAAGCTGCTGGAAGCGCTCAGGGCACACGACGCCCGGGTCGTGGAAGCACTCGCCGAGCCGCAGGCGCGAAGCCGTGTCAGGGGCGTACAGAGCCGCAACGGGGCAGAGGAGGAGGGAGCAGGCAGCGACCGAAGCGACCGACTCTCGGTACCGGCCCGAGAACTACTGAAGTTCTCCACCCCCCGGGACCCGGCGCAGCTGGCCGCGTTCATCAACCTGCGCGTCCTCCACCCCGAACACGCCCATTGGCGACGCGGCATCGAAGCCGCCGCCATCTACAACCGGCTGCACGGCGACCTGCGCGTGCCCTTCACCTACCGCGTACCGGCGGGTGGGGAAGCGGAAGCCGAGGGCTGGCCCGCCTCCCTCGCCGGTTTCCCGCTTGGGCAATGGGTGGCCGACGCTCGAAGGATCTACGCCCGCGGCACCATGGGCCCCGACCGGGTGGCGCAGCTGGAACGGTTGGGCATGGTCTGGTCGCACTATGACGTCGCCTGGGAAGAAGGCCTCGCCGCAGCCCGCGGCTGGGCGGCCGAGAACGGGCACCTCGCAGCACCGACCGACGCCACCTACAAGGGATACCGGGTAGGGATCTTTCTGAAGAACGCGCGGGCCGCCGCCCGGAAAGCTGTCGACATCGAGCACCGGCGCGCCGAAGGTCTTCCGGTCGGCTCGGCGGCCGGCGCCCTTTCACAGGAGCGGCGCGAGCAACTGGACGACATCGACCCCGCCTGGTGCCCCACCTGGCCCGTGGAATGGCAACGCGCCTTCCACCTCCTCCGGCAGCACCTACAGGCCGGCGGCCAGCTGCCCACGTCGCCGGGCGTCGTCGTGCACCAGGGCGAGGACCTGGGGCGGTGGGTACGGGCACAGCGGCTCGGCTGGGACAAGCTCACAGGCGCACAGCAGTGGATGTGCGCGCACATCCTCGGGATCAAGCCCGCCAGCGAGGACGAGAAACCGGCGCCGCGGCGCAGCCAGGCCGACAAATGGGCACTCAACCTCGCCGCCGCCACCCAGTACTACCAACGCGAAGGACACCTACGGGTACCGAGGAGTCACATCGAGACCATCGTCATCGGCGTCCGCGACTGCGGCGAAGGCAGCGGCACCGGCCAGGACCAGGAGGAACACCTTGTGCGACTAGGGGCATGGGTCAGCAACCAGCGGAGCAGGGCCGGGGCGCTCTCGCCAGAGCGGGTGGAACAGCTCTCCGCCATCGGCATGCGATGGACCTGACAGTCGCCAGGGGCCGACCGCCCAAGCGCAGCTACTGTGACCGCAGAGTCGCCGATGAAGCGTACATTTAGCGTACGCAGCGCGTACGGATGCCATTCCAGGGGCGGGCCGGAGCGCGTTGGTGACTCCCGCCTGATGTCCGCCTTGGTTCGCCGAGCAGCCACCCCCGCACCCAACGCGAGCGGGGAGTCGAGGCCGTCTGCTTCGCCGACACCCGCGGCTCGCAGGTGGAGATCGGGGTGGCCAGGACATCGTGCCGGTGTTCCTGGAGCCGGGTGAGGACCCGACGGACATGGTCGCCAGCGCCTCGTTCCGCCCCCTTGTAAACGGTCCTTCGTTGAGCAGCTCGCCTCCCGCGCGCTCACGATGAAGACGGGCAGATCGTCGGGGCCGGCGGCGGGGGTGACAGTGAGGGCCAGGAGGACGACACGCAGGCCGCTGCCGAAGCGGCGCCTGCTGCACTTCTCCACCCGAGGCCAGGATGGTGTGGCGCCAGGGACACGATGATCGACGCCCTGGCTGCCCATGAGTTCGCCGGGCGCCTTCGCCAGGTACTGCAGCACGTCGTACCCGTGCGTACGGGCGGTTGCTCCCGGTGCTGATCGCCGGGGATGTGCTCGCGGCGCCCTGAGTGAGGGCGAGGACGGACACAACGGCCTGCAATGGGAACGTGAAAAGTGCGGAACTCTGCACTGACACCGGTGCCCGGGCGCGGCACCCTGGGTGCCGCGTGCAGCCGCAACATCCGGCGGTTGCACCGATGTTGCGGTTACCGGCCGGTTCTCCTGCGCGGCAGGTCAGGCATGGCGTTGTGTGGAGTACGTGATCATCGACAGCAGCCAGGAGGCCGCCTCGTCCGCGGTCCCCGGGGCCGGGTGCAGCATCCCCGAGCCGCACAGTACGGGTGGGGCTGTTCGACGCGAAGAAGCTGCGGCTGTAGATGCCAGCCTGATCGATGTGCGCTTTCGAGACCCTCTGGGGTGCTCGCGTCAGGTCCCGTGGCTTGAGGCTGTGCAGGACGTCTCCTTCGAGGAGAGTCCTGCGGTACGGCCTTTCCCTGTCCGGCCCGGGCGGCGCGTTGCTCCGGGCTGGTGGTGGTCGTCGACGACCGGGCGGCTGGTGGCGTACGGGTCCGGTGTCATGCGGACTCAGCTGATGCTGCTGGACCGGGATCCGGCGGTGGTGGCGCTGGCCTGCCGGCCGGTGGAACTGGTGTGGCGTGAGGAAAGCAGGGTTGTTGGTCATGCGCCGCAGCTGATGGCCAGGCTTCAGGACGGCAGTGGCCTGTTGCTCGACTGCGCGGGACGCAGCGGGCCCTCTGCCCGGCTGGCAAAGCGGGCGCGGGTTGTGGGGGCTGCCGCCAAGGCGGCGGGCTGGTCCTACCGGCTCGCGGGGCCGCCGGCTCCGGTGCTGGTGGCCAATGTGCGGTGGCTGGCGGGTTACCGGCATCCCCGGTACGCCGCAGGGCCGTGGACGCCAGCTCTGCTGGAGGCCTTCGGCAGGCCGCGGCCGGCGGTGGAGGCGGTGCGTGAGCTGGGTGACCCGATCGCCGTGTGGCCTGTGGTCTTTCACGCGCTGTGGAGCGGTGTGCTGCGGGTGCGGCTGGACGAACCGCTGCACGAGCGTGCCGTCGTCTCGGTCGCATGGCAGGAGGCCGAAGCGGCGTGACGCAGGCGGTTGTCGAGGTCGGGGCGCGCCTTTCCTACGACGGACGGGTATGGACGCTCGCCGTGCTGGAGGGTGCCCGGGCCACGCTGGTGAACGACGAGGGCGCCTCGGCGGTGGTGCTGCTGCCCTACCTGTTCGCCGATCCGTCCTTCGAGGTGGAAGGCGGGCAGGCGCCGGGGCGGGTGCCGCCGTTCGGGCTGCTGGAGGCGCTGCCGGAACAGGTGCGGGAGCGGGCTCTGGCGTGGCAGCGGCATGTGCGGGAGGTGGAGACCGGCTTTCCTGACGCGGTCGGGCAGGGTGCCCCGCGTGAGCAGTTCGATCCGGCGACACGGAGTCTGGCGCAGCGGGAGCGGGCGAAAGCCGAGGAGTTGACGGCGGCGGGCTGGGCGGCGAGTGCGGCAACGGTACGCCGGATGCGGACGCGCTACCGCAGCGAGGGCTTGTGGGGGCTGGTGGACGGCCGGGCGGTGCGGGAGCGATCGGCCCTGGGGCGGGCCGATGAGCGGGTGGTCGCGGCAGTCAGGAAGGTGCTGGAGGGGCAGCGGGAGCGGTCGACGGGCACGCTGGTGCGGCTGCGCCGCCGGGTGGGGTGGCTGCTGGAGAAGGAGTACGGCGCCGGGGTGGTGGCCCTGCCGCCGGCGTCGACGTTCAACCGGCTGGTGCACGCGGTGGCCGACGGCCAGGGCCTTTTGGGGACAGCGGCGCAGCGGCGGTGGCATGCGTCGCGGCCGGCACCTCCGTTCACGCCGACGGTGGCACTGCGGCCGGGTGAGCTGGTGATGCTGGACAGCACGCCGCTGGATGTACTGGCGGTCCTGGACGACGGTGTGACCGGCCGTCTTGAACTGTGTATCGCGCTGGACGTGGCGACGCGCAGCATCTGCGCGGCGGTGGTGCGTCCGGTGGGCACGACGTCGGTGGACGCGGCGATGCTGCTGGCGCAGATGGTGGTGCCGACGGCGATGCGGCCGGGCTGGGATGCGGCACTGTCCATGCAGCGGTCGGTCATGCCCTACGAGCGGCTGATCGCGTTGGACGCGCGGCTGGAGCAGGCGGCTGCCCGGCCGGTGATCATGCCGGAGACGGTGGTCGTGGACCAGGGCCGGGTGTATGTGTCGGCGTCGTTCGTCTCGGCGTGCGAGAGCCTGGGGGTGTCGGTGCAGCCGGTGCCGCCGGCGAACGGCCCGGCGAAGGGGAACGTGGAGCGGACCTTCCGGGCCATCGCCGACGGGTTCAGCCAGTACCTGCCGGGCCACACCGGCTCGGATGTCTCCCAGCGGGGCGCGGCCGCGGAGCAGGATGCCTGCTGGAGTCTGGCGCAGCTTCAGGAGCTGCTGGACGAGTGGGTCGTCTGCGGGTGGCAGGAGCGCCGGCACGAGGCGCTGCGGCACCCGATGATGCCGCGGGTCGCCGTCTCCCCGAACGAGATGTGGGCGGCTTTGGTGGCGGTGACGGGGCATGTGCCGGTGCCGTTGTCCGCCGACGACTACGTCGAGCTGCTGCCTCTTCGGTGGCAGGCCGTCAACGACTACGGCGTCCGCTTCGGCTACCGCACCTACGACCACCCCGGCCTGAACCCCTACCGGCGCCGCCGCTCACCGCGGGCGGACAAGAACGGACGGTGGGAGGTCCACCACAACCCCTACGACCCCAACCGGGTCTGGGTGCGCCTGCCCGAGGGATGGCTCGAGGTGCCGTGGGTCCACGCGGGGGCGGTCAGGCGCCCGTTCACCGCGTTCACCTTCGACCACGTCCGCCGCACCCTGGAACGCCGGCATGGCCGTGAAGAGCACGAGGCCGCGATCGCCCAGGCACTCGATGCGCTGCTGCGCCGTGCCAGCCAGGGACTGGGCAGCAGGCGAGAGCGGACGGTAGCCGCCCGGGCCCAGGCGGCCGTGCAGATGACCGATCCCTCTCCCGCCACCACCCCGCAGCAGTGGCCTGCGCCTCTCGCGCCGGGGGCCTCGTTCGGGCTGTCCGGTTCCTTCACCGTCCCGCTTCAGGATGCCGACGGCTGGGACGCCGACGACAGCCTGGACGATATCGAGGACAACACGGACGACGAGGACTACCTTCTCGCCTCCCTCGCCGACGACCAGGACGCCGCGGCAGCCCACGCGGATGAGGCCGAAGCATCCGGGCAGACGGCCGAAACGCCCCGGGACCAGGCCGCTGAGCAGACGCTGGACACCGCAGGGGCAGGCGGCATGCGCATCTACGACCCGTACCAGGAGGCCCAGGCATGGTGACAGCGGCCCAGCCCGCCACCACGAGCACGTTCAGTCCGCTGACCACGTGGGACGGATGGCAGCAGTTCGTCGACACGCCCCGCGCACCGGCACGGGACGCCGACGACCAGGAATGGACGCTGGAGCAGCGGGAGGACTACCACGCACGGTTCGTGGTGCTGAAGACCCCCGCCATGGACACCATCTCCACTGCAGTGCGCCGTCTGCTGCTGCTCAACCGCGGCCAGCAGGGCGGAGCCAGACGCGGCCTGATCATCTCCGGGCCGGCCACCACCGGGAAGACCACCGCGATGCAGCAGCTCGGGCGCACCGTCGAACTCGCCGACCGGCGCCGCCACCCGAACCAGGACGGGCGGCTGCCGGTCCTGTTCATCACCGTGCCGCCGTCCTCCACCCCGAAGATGCTCATCAGCGAGTTCGCTCGCTTCCTCGGCCTGCCCGCCCTGGAACGGATGAACCAGATCCAGATCACCAACGCCGTGTGCGAGCTGCTGTGCGAGATGGGCACCCAGCTGGTCCTGGTCGACGACGTGCACCTGATGGACACCCGCAGCCGAGCCGGCGCCGAGACCTCCGACCAGCTGAAGTACCTCGGCGAGCGGATCCCGGCGACCTTCGTCTACTCCGGCATCGACGTCGAATCCTCGCCGCTGCTGACCGGCGTGCGCGGCTCCCAGCTCGCCGGCCGCTTCAAAATCGTGCGCAACCAGCCGCTGCGCTACGGCAGCCCAGCCGACCAGCAGATCTGGCATGACCTGGTGCACGGCATGGACAGCGCCCTGCGGCTGCGTCGGCACCGGCCCGGCGCCCTGCTCACGCACACCGCCTACCTGCACGCCCGCACCGGCGGCCGCATGGGCAGCCTCTCCCACCTCATCCGCGAAGCCGCCCTCGTATCACTGCTGGACGGCACCGAGAAGATCACCAAGAAACTACTCGAACAGATCGAGCTCGACAGCGCCGCCGAACAACGGGCCCGGGCACCGCACCGCCGACGGATGCCCTCGCAACGCCAGCCCTGACCGGCGGGGTCTGCCCCAACCGTCCGTCCCGCTCTCCCGTTCGGCCACTGCCCGGATGCCAGCGCCTCCGAACCCGCCAGGAACGACCTCTGCCCCCTCATGCACGCCTCTCTTCCACCACAGCCGCAGCCGCCGCGTACGGCTGCGGCACGTCCGGGGCCGGTGCGGCTCGCGCCGCTTAAGGGCGAGACGAACCTGTCGTACCTGGACCGGCTGGCCGACCGCTACCGGCTCGGCGTCAGAGACCTCATCCCGGCGCTCCTCCAGACCGGCGGAGGCCTGTTCAAGGGTTACCGGACGGACGGCGAGGTGTACCTCAACGCCGAAGCCCGCGCCCGCGTCTCCGCCTTCGGCCGCGTACCCGAGAACGTCTTGGGAAAGGCCCTGCCCGCCTGGACCGCCCAGGAACCGCTCTCGCCGGACGGGGCGGGTGCAGCCGGGCGGTTCCGCTTCGGAGCCGTGGTGCCGGCCGCGGGGGAAGGCTGCCGGCTGTGCACGGCCGCACGCACCGGACGTACCAAGCCCGCCCGGCTGTACCTGCAGCCGCACACCCGCATCTGCCCACGCCACCGGCGCTGGATGCTCGGCACCCACTGGATCGACGGTACGCCGGCCGACACCGAGCAGATCGACCTGACAGAGCTGCCGGAGATGGTCACGGCGCACCGGCGGCATCTGGACCTGCTGCGCCACCGGCCGGACGCCGCCCGGGCGTTCGAGGTCGCGCACGCCGTGATCGTCTCCTGGTGGGCACAGCAATGGCCCGAAGAAGAGCAGTGGCCTCGCCGGGTACGCCAACTCACGCCGCAGGGGGCCGATCCCGGCTGGTGGCGGCTGCTGGCCAGGGACGCGGTCACCTACCCCGAGACCGTCGCCCTCACCTCGGTCCTCACCGATGAACGCACCAAGCAGCGGCTGATCGCCGACACCGGCGGACATCTGCCTCACACGCTCGCTCACGTGCCTGGTCTGGTCGGCGAACTGGCGCGGGTCACGGGGCGGCCGTGGCTTGTTGATCGGATCGCCTCAACCTCGGCCGGTCCTTTGCAGCTCTGGGCGCAGCACTGCATACGGGCCGCCGCAGACGCAGCCGTCGCCGACCGGCTGTGGACGCTGCACATGGCGCACCGGCCCCGCCCCATCGCCCGCGAACTCATCGCCTACCGCGACGCCGCACAGCAGCCGGAGAAGGCTGCGGGCGGTAAACGGCTGCACCTGGGCCTCCGGCACAGGTCGGATCAGGCGTTCACAACGGGGCTGGCACACGCCCGTGCCTACGCCGCGGTACACGGCCATCTCGCCGCCCCGATCCACAGCCGGTTCGACGGCTTTGCCCTGGGCCGATGGCTGTCGAATCATCGGAAGTTTCCGGCGATGCCGCCCGAACATGTCGCAGAACTCGAGGCGCTGGATCCGTGGTGGCGGCCGCCGTGGACGGTGATGTGGCAGCGCTTCTACTACCAGGCCCGTGACCACGTCCGCGCCCGCGGATCCTTGCGGCCCGACCGCGGTTTCCCCACCACCAGCTTCAGTCTGGGCGAATGGCTGTACAACCAGTGCACCGGCTACGACGACCTGCACCCCGCACAACAGCGCCTCCTGGCCGACATCGGCCTCACCCCCGAGAGCGCTCGGGCGGCCCGGCCCCGCCGCAAGCACATGGCCACCCACTTCCAGCGCGCCCTCGCCTGCGCCCGCGCCTTCGCCGAGGCCCACGGGACGCTGGTGAACGCGACCACCGACACCGTCCAGGACGGACTGAAGCTGGGACAGTGGCTGGCCAACCAGCGCAACAAGGACCGCACCTACCAGCACCGCCACGGCGCCCCCTCACCCCGGGCGCTCGCGCTGTCGGCGATCGACCCCTGGTGGAACCCGCGCTGGACACTGGAATGGCAGCGCTCCTGGCACCAGACACGCACCCACGTCGAAGGCGGTCACGTCCTGGACGCCGTGGCCGGGTTCCCCGGCACCAGCAGCGCGCTCGCCACCTGGCTGACCACCCAGTGCGCCCAGTACGACACACTCCTGCCCGACCAGCAGGACCTACTCGCCCAAATCGGGCTGACAGCAGACCGAGCCCGTGGCGCCGCAGCACGGCCCGCCGAACGCGAAGCCGACTTCGCCGTCGGCCTCGGCTACGCACGCTCCTACCACTCGGCACACGGCACCCTGGCTGCCGCGATCAACACCGTCCACGACGGGTTCCAGCTCGGACGATGGCTGCGCCGGCAACGCCAGCACGCCCGTAACGACGCCGACCGGGGTGCACCTGCCTCTGCCGCCGCGAAGACCCTGACCACAGTCGATCCCTGGTGGTGCCCGCCCTGGAGCCTGGCGTGGCAGCGCGCCTGGCAGCACATCCACAACCAGATCAAGGCCGGCCGCCACCTCGACGCCGACCACCACTTCCGCAGCTTCGCCCCCACCCAACGCGCCTGGCTGCGCCTGCAGCGCACCCACTACGACGGCCTGCACCCCGGCCAGCAGCGCCTCCTGACCGCCATCGGCCTCACCCGCGAGACCGCCCGCACCCGGCCCCTCACCCCGTACGCCGAAACCGCACTCGCCCACGCCCGCGTCTACGCCGCCGCCCACCACACCCTGGCCGTGGCCTACTCCACCGTCCACGACGGCTTCCCCCTCGGCCGCTGGCTCAACGACCAACGCCAACAAGCCCGACGCGAGACCACCCCCAACGCCCGCCACCAAGCCCTCACCACGATCGACCCATGGTGGAACCCACCCTGGGACCTGGCCTGGCAACGCACCTACACACGCGCCCGCACCACACACACCCGCCCCAGCGACCCGCCGGCCAACGTACGCGCGTGGACCGCCGCACAGCGCACCGCCTGGACACATCTACGCCCCCAGCAGCAACAACTCCTGACCGAGCTGGGCATCACCCCCGCTTCAGAAGAAGCCGCCGATCACCGCCGCCGGACCAGCCGCGTCTACCCGCCCAGTCCTGGTCTCGCCCACGCCCGCGCCTACGCCGCCCTGAACGGCCACCTCTCCCCCAGCACCGACACCCACCACAACGACTTCCCCCTCGGCAGGTGGCTGGTACAAACACGCCGCAAAGCCCGACAAGGCCGCCTGGCCCCCACCACCACCCAGGCACTCCAAGCCCTCGATCCCTGGTGGAACCCACCCTGGCCCAGCATCTGGCAACGCACCTACCAGCAGACCAAGCAGGCCCACTACACCGGCCAGCACCTCTCCCCCGACCTGAAGCGATGGACCGAGCAGCAACGCACCTACTGGGACACCCTCCACCCCGACCAGCAACAGCTCCTCACTCGCATCGGCATCCACCCCGGATAGAACCGACGACGTTGGAGGGCCTACGCAGCCATATTGTCCGCTCGGGGTCGGTCGCTGCCCGCAGAGGAGACCGTCACGGGGCGTCTCCATAGACGGCGGTGGTCATTCGCTTGGCGCGGGTGAGGGCCACGTAGAGCTTGCGGTGGTCTTCGCTGTCGGAGCTGAGGCCTTGTCGCAGGGTTTCTCGCTCCGGGGCGGTGAGGCAGACGCCGACGGCGTCCCACTCCCGTCCCTTGGCCTGATGGGCGGTCAGGCCGGGGATGAGGCGTGCAGAGGCGTGGAGACGGGCTCTCAGGTTCTCCAGGCGTGCCGTGTGGGTGTGGTTGCGTCGTCTGGGCAGTGGACGGTCGGTTTCGCTGGCGACGACTGTGTTGAGGGAAGTCCAGATCTCGGCGATACCCGTCGTACCCGCGAGATCAGCGATGACGGCCTGGAGGGGAGAGCGCAGGCGCTGTGCCGCCTCGTGGTCGATGCCGAGAGTGGTGAGGGCATCACTATGGAAGGTGGCGTTTTCCCCGAACATCCGCTGGGTGACTTCGCTGAGCAGGAGAGTGCAGGCTGCTTCGTGGATGTGGCCTGTGGTCGATCCGTAGGCGAGGGGCAGGACATGGGGCCCGGCCTCCCACAGGGGTTTCCATCGCAGGGCAAGGAGAACGTCCATGTTCTCGGCCTGCCCTTCGGGAAGGGACACGCCCTGACCTGCACGCAACTGATCTGCCAACAGGGCTTGTTGGGCACTCCTCCACCGGAAGGAGGTGTGCAAGTCTCGCTGGGTAAAACGGGCATCCTTGACCAGGCCGGGCACCTGTTCAGGGCGGGCGCCGCGGAAGCCGTACAGGGCCTGCCACGGATCACCGACCACGGTGACCTCCAGACCTGCGTCGGCGGCGAGGCGGACCAAGGACAAGTCCAGGGCGTTGGCGTCGAAGATCTCGTCGACAATCAGCGCCCGTGCGGTCTGAGCGAGACGGGCGAGCAGGACATCGCGAACGCCGTGAGCACCCAGGGCCGATTCGAGGAGGTGGCGCGCATCCTGGTGTGTGCAGTAACCCTCGGCCAGCGCCTCGCCGACGTCAGCGGCGCTGGGTCTGTTCGCTTTCCCGGCTCGTCGGACGACCTGGGTGGCGACCTGGTCCGTTTCCAAGACCACAGTGGGCTCTCTGTCGGTCCACTGAGTGGATAGCAGCACC
This sequence comes from Streptomyces sp. NPDC046881, assembly GCF_040645015.1. Lineage (NCBI taxonomy): Bacteria > Bacillati > Actinomycetota > Actinomycetes > Kitasatosporales > Streptomycetaceae > Streptomyces > Streptomyces sp. NPDC046881. The sequence goes on from NZ_JBEYXJ010000125.1 coordinate 13,191, forward strand.
CGCCAGTGGTCGATGACGGTGAGGTGGCGGTGGCCTGCGGGCCACCGCACGTGTCCGGTGTGCAGGAGGTGGGTGAGCAGGTCGCACACGATGGTGTCGAGTGTGACGATGCGGTGCGGCCAGGCGAGAGCGTTCGTGCCCCATTGGCTGAGCACGCGATCGCGGAGTTCGGCGGTCGCGGAGCGGGTGAAACTAACCGCGATGACGGCGCGCTGGTCATTGCCATTGAAGCGCTGGATACCGAAGCGTTGAGCCGCCACGGTGGTCTTGCCGGATCCCGGGGCCGCTTCGATGTAGAGGCGGCGGCGCGGTGTTCCGGCCGCGATCAGTTGTTCAGCGGTAAGAGCGCTGGCGGTGTCAGCTCGGGTCACGGTCCGCGTCCCCCCATGGGTCCGCCGCCCACGGTTCAGATCCCCAGGAACCTGCTGCCCACGGGTCGGTATCGGCAGGCTGCGTCGGGGCAGTGGGCCAAGCTCCGGCCGACATGGGTACCGGCGAGGCAGTAGGGCTGCCCGAATCGACCGGGGACAGATCAAGGATGGTCGGCGGCAAGGCAAGCGGGACGTCTTCCTCCTCTGCTTCTCCCCCTTCGGCGCCGTCTCCGTCCCGGGGTTCCGCGGGATGCGGAAAGAGGAAGTCGAACAGATTCTTGAGATGGTCGGGGACCTGGACCGGTTCGCCGCGTTCGACTGCATCGGCCAGCAGAAAAGCCAGTGCGTCGGCGAAGGCCGCCTTGTCCTTGGCGTGCGGGCCCGCCGGCACACCTGGGGCGCCCTCCTTGCCCTTACGGGCGCTCTTGAACAGGTTGTGCACCGACTGCGGGGTGATCGGCTCGATGGGTACTGCGCCGATGTCGGTCAGCGCGGACTCGATGAGCTGCTCGTTGCCCTGGGTGATGGACGGCTCCAATGTCGGGTGGCTGATGAATGCCTGCACCACGGCCGGATCGTGGTCGGCCAGCCAGGTGGGCGGGGTGGGCTGTTCGTCGAAGGGCTTGTCGCTGTCGCGCAACACGGCCAGCCGGGTGCAGATCTCCGCACCCTTCGTCGCCAGGAACCGCGAAGTCCACGGCCCGACTTTGGTCCCGACGTACATGATGCTGAGTGCCTCGACGAAGGCACGCTTCGCCGCGTCTGACCCGGCCCAAGCTCGGCCGAAGTCGCGGAGGATGGCGGCTTCGGTCACTCCTTCGACCACGACGAGCCGCTCAGCGAACAGTGCGGCCGAGCGGCTGGCGTCCATGTGCAGGCGGGCCATGCGCAGCGTCTTGTCGCGCTCGGTCATCGGGATCGTGGCGATCGGTCGGCAGACGCGCTGGCCGTCCGGCGTGCGCCGCAGCACCACCAGTTGTTCGGGGTCGCAGGAAGTGATGATGTCGGTGGCGTGGCTGGAGAGCACGATCTGCAATTCCGGACGCTCGCGCACGGTCTTGCGCAGGTAGCGCACGAGGGCGTGCTGCAGCTGGGGGTGGAGGTGGGCTTCGGGCTCCTCGATGACCACGGTGGCGTGGAACGGAGTGCGGGGAAAGAAGGAGTCCGCCTCGGATTCGGCTTCCGCCCCAGCCTGCACGCGGCGCTCCCTCGCCAACTGCTCCTCGTCCGCTTGCGTCAGTTCCCCGGGTTCGTCGCTGGTCTCAGACGCCTCTCCTGCGACTGCGGCTGCGGCGCGTGCGGCGGAGTCGGGTATCGCGGCCAGCGTGACGGCCATGTGGAGCAGGTTGACGTAGCCCAAGCCCGAGACCTCCAGCGGACGGGCCGAGGTACGACCTTCGACGACAGCCAGCATCAGTTCCAGGACACGCGCGAGGTAGGAGTCGTCTATCACCTGTCCTCGCACGTAAGACCACTGGCGCTGCACGCCCGAAGTGAGAGAGGCGAGATGGGTGCTTATACGTTCCTCAACGGCTTCGATAAGCCCGTCCTTGGCGAGGTTTTCCAAAAGCCGGGATGCCTTCACCCGCAGCGGTACCAGGCTGCGGCTGCCATCAAGGCGTTCCTGCTGGGCGCGCAGCAGCTCGATGAGGATCCGGGTCTCACGGCGGGCCAGCTCATCCAGAGGGTGGCGCCAAGCCGGCAGGTAGATGAACTTGAACGGGTCCGTTCCCAGACCCGGTTGCTGTATTCGATACCGGTCGACCTGAGCGCGGACCGTGCCCAAGTTACGTTGGAATCCACTGAACCATTGCTGCGCGACGTCGCCGGCGGATCGGTGCGCAGAGGCCTGGATCTGCTGTCCCAGAGGTCCTTCGGCATCCACGGCGTGCTCCAGGCTGTACTGCACCTCGACGCCCAAGCCATCACCTGTGCCGAGAACGGCAGCGCTCTGCCTGGGCAGCAGCGGGAAGCGGCTGGTATGCGCCAGGTACAGGGAGTCGGTGATCGTGGTCTTGCCGGCTCCGTTCGCCCCGATCAGAACGCTGAAGCGTCCCGGCAGCTGGCACTCGACCTCCCCCTCAGCGCTAGCTCTCAGCCCGGAGACCTTGACGCGGCTCAAATACAACGGACCCCCCTAACAACCCTGATGGCACAACAGCTTCCATCATCATTGCTGACACGGACACCCCTCACCCCAAAACACGACCCATCCCATCAAATAGCAGCTCACTCCAACTGCATGACGCCCAATAAACCTGCGCACAGCCACGTACACACAGGTCAGGCAGACACCACCCCGCCCAGCCTCACACTCCGGACTCCCCCAAGCACCACGAACATCACCCAGAAGAACTGAGAAACCCCAGCTCACAGCCACAGCAACAACTCACAAAAACTGGGCGACGACACGCATCGCGCAGCTGGAGAAGCTCGGCATGATCTGGTCGCACTACGACGTCGCCTGGGAAGAAGGACTCGCCGCAGCCCGCGGATGGGCCGCCGAAAACGGACACCTCCTGGCCCCGACCGACGCCACCTACAAGGGATACCGCGTGGGCATCTGGCTGAAGAACGCGCGGGCCGCCGCCCGGAAGGCGCAGCAGATCGAGCAGCGGCGCGCCGAAGGACTGCCTGTCGGATCATCGGCCGGCGCGCTGTCGCACGAGCGGCGCGAGCAACTGGACGCCATCGACCCCGCCTGGTGCCCCGCCTGGCCCGTGGAATGGCAACGCGCCTTCCACCTCCTCCGGCAGCATCTCCAGGCCGGCGGCCAGCTGCCCACGTCGCCGGGCGTGGTCGTGCACCAGGGCGAGGATCTGGGGCGGTGGGTACGGGCACAGCGGCTGGGCTGGGACAAGCTCACCCACCGTGCAGCAGTGGCGAGAGGGGAAACAGCGGCAGCCGTGACGAGCACTGCCTGTACCGCCTTGTAGGCGGCGGCCTAGCGGTCGCAGTCCGACAGGGTGGGCAGGAGCACCACTGCGGTGATCATCTCCTTCACCTCTGTGAGACGGCCAGATGGTTGATGCCGGGGTTGTGCAGGACGGCGGGAGCGTTGCTGCCCGGCCGGGCCGCGGCGAGCATGGCCCGGCCGACGGTGTCCGTGGTGGTGACGTGACGGGGGAAGAGGCACCCCAGGAGCGGGTGGAGGGCCGCGGTGATTCGGTAGATCCTGCGGTAGAGCGGGGTGCGGGAGACGGCACCGTCGACCGGCTGGACGAAGCCGAGACGGAACATGTACGCCCTCATGGGCAGCGCCCGAAGGTCGTTCTCCGTGTGGCCCTTGACGCGAGCCCACATCTGTCGGCTATGGCCGGTCGGGTCGGTGCCCTCACCGGAGACGTATACGAACGTCAGGCCCGGGCTCGCGGCGATCAGGGCACGAGCCGCGGCCAGTACGTAGTCATACGTGACGCGGGTGTACTCGGCCTCGGAGCGGCCCACGGCGGAGACGCCGAGGCAGTAGAAGCAGGCGTCCAGGCCGGTGAGCTCGTCCTGGACCGCTGTGAAGTCAGTGAAGTCGGCGTGGACGATCTGCCGCAGCTTGGGGTGGACCATGTCCAGCGGGGTTCGGACGACGGCGACGACCTCGGTGACCGCGTCGTCCCGCAGGGACGCGTACAGGGCGCCGTGCCCGATCATGCCGGACGCTCCGAAGACGATGACACGCACGAGTTCTCCCGATGGTGAAGGTGTGCCCGGAGGCAGGATTCGGTGCAAAGAGTGACCGGGCGCGGTGCACGCGCCGCCGCGGTCCAGGCCCCCCCGGCGCCCCCTCCCCGGGGGATCAGCGGGGAAGGCCCACGGACCGGGCCATCATCGCGTCGAAGGCCCGATCGGGCAGGACGCGGCGCAGGGCGAGGAGGGGACGTGCGCCGAAGCCGGTGGCGTATCGGGTCCTGGGCCGGCGGGCCGTGACGGCCTTGCCGACGGCCTCGGCGATGACGGTGGGCGGGGACATGCGCTTGGCCATGGCCTCGGAGCGCATGGAGGCGGCGACGGCCTCGGCCTGGCCGGAGTAGGCACCGCCGGCGGACGACTTCTCCAGGTGGTCGGCGGCGATGCCGCTCCACTCGGTGCGGATGCCGCCGGGTTCGATGACGACGACGTCGATCCCGAAGGGCTTGACCTCCATCCGCAGGCAGTCGCTGAGGGCTTCGAGGGCGAACTTGGTGCCGTGGTACCAGCCGCCGAGCGGGGTGTGGATCTTCCCGCCCATCGAGGTGACGTTGACGACCGTCCCGCTGCGCCTGGCCCGCATGTGCGGCAGGACGATCTGGGTCAGACGGACGGCGCCGAAGACGTTGACGTCGAACTGGCGACGCGCCTCCTCCTGCGGAACATCCTCCAGGGCGCCGTACGAGCCGTATCCGGCGTTGTTGACCACCACGTCGATGCGGCCGGTCTCGGAGACGATCCGGTCGACTCCCCTCCGCATCGACTCGTCGTCGGTCACGTCCATCGCCAGCGGGCGCATGCCGCGCTCCGCGAGCTTGTGCAGGCGGTCGGTGCGGCGGGCCGCGCCATAGACGGTGTAGCCGAGGCTGATGAGCTTAAGGGCGGTCGCCTCGCCGATGCCGGAGGAGGCACCGGTCACCAGAGCGGTCTTAGGGGTGGTCATGAGGTCCTCGTCAGGGGGTGGGCTGTGGGTGGCCGGTAGTGCGGGCGGCGGTCAGATGCCGAACTGGCTCTTGATGCCGCCGAGGAAGGTGGCGTCGTCCGTGGCGGCGCGCTGGGCGATCAGCTCGGCCGCGAACGGTCCGGCGGGGTAGCGCAGCTGGTCGGTGCCGTCGGTGGCCGCCCGGTAGACGGTCTCGGCGACGACCTCGGGCTTGTCACCACCGGCGCCCAACTGCGCCTGCCCTTCGAGGACCGCTCCGACCAGCTGCTGGTACTCGGCCAGGGACTCGTCGTTGGTGAAGTCGAAGGAACGGCCGGCAAAGTCGGTGTCGACGATGCCCGGCTCGACGAGCTTGACCTTGACGCCGATCGCGGCGAGTTCGTAGTGCAGGGCCTCGCTCAGTCCTTCGACGGCGAACTTGCTGCCGTGGTACAGGGTGCCCAGCGGGAAGGTGACCTTGCCGCCAATGGAGGAGATGTTGATGACGGTGCCGCTGCCGTTCGCACGCAGGTGCGGCAGAAGGGCCTTGGTCGTCTCCAGCAGGCCCATAACGTTCACGTCGAACTGACGGCGGGCCTTCTCCATCGAAATCGCTTCCAGCAGGCCGTAGGCGCCGTACCCAGCGTTGTTCAGCAGCACGTCGATCCGGCCGAACCGCTCCAGGCCAGCGTCGACGGCCGAGGTGATCGAGGCAGGGTCCTGCACGTCGAGCCGGGTGACGAGCACGTTCTCCAGCGCGGTGAGCTCGCTCTCCCGCTCGGGGCTGCGCATCGTGGCGATCACGTTCCAGCCCTGCTTGTGGAAGTGCTTCGCACTCGCCCGGCCGATGCCGCTGGAGCTGCCGGTGATGAGGATCGTCTGGGTCATGGTCGTCTCCGTTCCTTCGCCGAGCCCACCTCGGTGGTGGCTCGTGGCTTCCACGCTAGGCGGAGAAACACGGCAAGGAACTAGCGGAAGACGCCGTTCTCCTTGCCGTTCACGCCATCCATTTGTGGCGTCTTCTGCGGGTTCAATGGCGCACACGGCATATCCACGTCGCGTGCGCGGAACTACCCTCGAGGCATGGCATCGAAGCAGTTCACCCTGGACCCGGGGACCCGCGCCCTCCTGCACGACCTTGGCGTCTCCCTCGCCCGCGTGCTGCGCCGGGCGCAGCTTCCGGCCGGTCTCTTCGCGCACGGCCAGGTCACGATGGCGACCGAGGAGTACTACCGGTTCTGGGACGCGCTGGACACCGAGGCCGCGGATCCCGACCTGGCGGTGAGGATCGGGCGGGCCCTGTCCGTCGAGGCGTTCAACCCGCCGATCTTCGCCGCGCTGTGCAGCGCGGACCTGCGCACCGCGGCCGAACGCATCGCCGCCTTCAAACCGCTCATTGGCCCCGTGAACCTCGACGTCACCGCCGACCGCTCCGGGCTGACGATCACGGTCCACTGGCCCGACGGCCCGACGCCACCCCCACTCCTTGTCGCGGCCGAGCTCGCGTTCTGGGCAGCGCTGGCACGTATCGGCACACGGCGCGAGGTGAACCCGACCCACGTCGCCATGCGCCACGCCCCGGATCCCTCGCCCGAGACCACCTCGTACTTCGGCACGCCAATCCGCGAGAGCGAGGCCGACACCGTCGCCTTCTCCGCCGAGGACGCCTCACTACCGTTCCTCACCGAGGACGAAGCCATGTGGAAATTCTTCGCACCGGAACTACGCCGCCGCCTGTCCGAACTCGAAGCGTCCGCCACCACGGCCGACCGGGTGCGCGCCGCACTCCACGAACACCTGCCCGCCGGCGAAAGCTCCATCAACGCCGTCGCCGCCCAGCTCATGCTCAGCCCCCGCACCCTCCAGCGACAGCTCCAGGCAGAAGGCACCAGCTACCAGGCCGTCCTCAGCGACACCAGGGAAAAGCTCGCCCGCCGCTACCTGACGGACCCCGCCCTCCCCACCTCCCAGGTCGCCTACCTCCTCGCCTACGACGACACCAACTCCTTCTACAGGGCCTTCCGCCGCTGGACCGGACTCACACCCGAAGCTGCACGCAACACCGACTACCTCACGCCCGCCTGATCGGTGAACTGATCCCCACCCACACAAGTGGAGAGTCCGGCTCGGATCACGGATCCGCCAACCAGTGTGAACAGGTTCCGCCAACCGCGGTGAACAGATGCGTCGTGGCCTACGCGGACTCTGCGGGCGATCCGCCAACTATCGCGAACGGTCACACTTCCGGTGGGGGCCTCGGGGGTCGGGGTGTCGTACACCGTCGGTGTGCCGGGGAGTTCGGCCTCCAGCTTGGTCGCGGCGCCGCACTTCGGGCAGTAGATCCGGACCGTGAGCGCCTTGTACTCGCCGCCGTGGCCGCACGCGGTCTTGTCCTTGGTCCCCACCGGGCAGGAGTGGCCGCTGTAGGCGCTCTCACGGATGGCGGTGTCCAACCGGTAGTCGACCTCCCACCCGGCCGCCGTGCAGTCTTCCTGGTGCTCGGGGGCGGTGTAGTCCAGGTGCGCGGCGAGCGCGGACAGGCCGGTCACTGGTCGTCGCCCCCCGATGCCGCGGGTCCGTGTCAGCCGCCGACGTGGATGCCGGGGCGGCGTTCCGGGGCGGGCTCGTGCTTGCGGATGATCTCGCGGGTGACTGGTGCGGTGTCGCCGCGGCCGAGGAGGAAGTAGCGGAACATGTGCCGCAACGGGCTGCCCTCGGCCCACGCGAAGTAACAGTGCGGCTGGACACCGGTGGCGTCGCGCAGGGCGAGCAGGATCGCGGCGATGGCGTTCGGAGCGGCTGGGGCGTGGGCGCGCAGGATCCGGTAGTCGCCGACCTCGACGCCGTGCACGGTGAGGGTGTCGCTGAAGTCGGAGGGGTCGACCACGTCGATCTCCAGGAACAGCACGTCGGCGGGGGCGGGCACCGGGTTGGTGCCGCGCTGTTCGCGTTCCTTGGCGGTGTACTCGGCGACGTCGCCCGCTTGACGGCGGTTGGCGATGATGTTGATGGAGTTGTCGTGGGCGAGGGTGTCGGTGACGAACCGGCGGGCGGCCTCGTCGAGGACGATGCGGTCGGCGCGCAGCTCGGTGGTGCGGGAGACCCGGGAGATCAGCGACACCGCGATGATGCCGGCGATGAAGAAGCCGGAGATGGCGATGCCGTCAGGTTTGTCGACGATGTTGTAGACCAGGGCGTAGGCCAGCACCAGGGTCAGCAGGGCGAAGCCCACGGCGCTCATGCGTCGGCCGCGGCGCACGGAGGAGACGGTGACGGCGAAGGCGCCGGAGACCATCATGGCCAGGATGCCGGTGGCGTAGGCGCCTGCCTGGGCGTTGACGTCGGCGTTGAAGGCGATGGTGAGGGCGATGCACAGGACGGTGTAGACCAGGACGACGGGGCGTACGGCACGTCCCCATTCGGGGGCCATTCCGTAGTCAGGGAGGTACCGGGGGACGATGTTGATCAGTCCCGCCATCGCCGATGCGCCAGCGAACCAGAGGATCAGAATCGTACTGATGTCGTAGACGGTGCCGAAGGCCTCTCCGACGTGTTCGTGGGCCAGCCAGGCCAGGGCCCGGCCGTTGGCCGCCCCACCGGGCTCGAACTGGCGCTCAGGGATGAGGACGGTGGTGACGAAGCTCGCGGCCAGCAGGTAGACGCTCATGACGACGGCGGCGGTGGTGAGCAGCTTGCGAGTGTTGCGGATCCGGGCTTCGAGCCGCTGCTCGGCGTCGGCGCCGTCAGCGGACACCAGCGGCATCATGCTCACTCCCGTCTCGAAGCCGGACAGTCCCAGCACCAGCAGTGGGAATGCCGTCAGCGCCGGACCCGCAAGGTTGCCGAATCCTCCGCCGCCCTCGGTGAGGGCACCGGTCCACGCCGACCACGCCCCGGGGGTGGTGATCACGTGCGCCAGGCCGACGCCGATGACGGCCGCGTTGAGCGCCAGGAAGAGGACCACCAGCGGGATGGCCACCTTGACCGCTTCGCTGAAGCCCATCAGGAACACCCCGCCCAGTACCAGCAGCAGCGCCACCGTCAGGGCGGCCCCGTGACCGTGCAGGGCATGGGGGAAGAAGGGATTCTCCAGCACGTGCACGGAGGCGTCCGCCGTGGACAGGGTGATCGTGATGATCCACGAGGTGGCCACGAAACCGAGCAGGACCAGCACGAACAGCTTGCCCCACCAGAAGGGCAGCAGGTCCTCCAGCATCGCCACCGAGCCCGCTCCGTACGGGCTCTCCCGGGCCACCCGTCGGTACATCGGCAGCATGCCCAGCAGAGTGAGTGCCACGATCAGCAGCGTCGCCAGCGGGGACACCGCACCGGCGGCGAGCGCGGCGATGGCCGGCACGTAGGCCAGGCTGGAGAAGTAGTCCACCCCGGTCAGGCACATCACCTTCCACCAGGCATGCGGCTCGGTGTGCCCCTCACCGGCCGCCGGCCCCACCGGCTGCACCTGGTGGCGCAGCAGCCATCGCGCCAGGCCCTGGCGCGACTGCGGCCGCGTAGCGGGAGTGTCCACCAGTTCCGGGACCACTGTTTCCTTCGCCTCGCTCATATCCCCCATCAGCCTTCCTGCCTGCTCAGCGTGCCCGTCACGGCAGTCACCGCACTTCACGGCGCCGCGACGATCCACGAGTATGCGCGCCCGGTCCCACCCGCCTCCGGGGGTGGAGGCGGGTGACGGTGCGCGACGTCCTCGCCGGATTCCTCATCCCTCGTGCCCCGCCGATGCGTTCTTCACCGCTGAGGAGCGTCCGAGGGCGGGGCCCGGCCTCGCGTCCGCGCGTCGGCCAGGCAAAGCGCTGTCCGGCTGCCGGAGGACGGTGAGGGACACCCAGGGTGGAAAAACACTTTGGAGCCACCACGAACCTCGCAATCACAGCCGGTCCGGGACGGTGAAGGCAGTCGGGCCCGGGCCGGCCAGGTGAATCTGCGCCCGCGGTCAACGTCGCCATCATGACCGCCGCCTGCCCGAACACGTGGAACAGCGGGAGTCCGGTGCCCGTACGGTCGGAGCTCGATGCGCGG
>NZ_JBEYXJ010000126.1:0-22779 GCF_040645015.1 Streptomyces sp. NPDC046881
CCGTGCGTCCTAACATCTTTCCGGACGCACGAGAGCGTGTCCGATCACGGGGAGGACGACAGTGGACAGTGGTGCGATAGGCCGACGACTGCGCAGGCGACTGGCGTTCGGCGCGGCCGTGCTGGCCGCGTCCGGGGCGTTCACGCTCACGGCGACGGGGACCGCGCAGGCGGCGGGACCGGCCGGCTGCGCGGGACGGGAGGTGAAGACCCTGCCGTTCAGGACCGGGGTCACCCACGTCTACCAGCGCAACGGCTACGTCTGCGCCGTCACCGTGGCCAGAGACCCCGGCGCCGCCCGGACCATGTCCGTCAGCGTGCAGGCCCGCGGCAACCGGCCCGTCGTCGACCGGGGCCGCTACCGGTTCCACGCCGGCCCGGTGATCGTGCACGCCGGCCACCGCTGCGTCTGGATCAAGGGCGCGGTGGGCCGGTACTCGGCCAGCTCCGGCTGGATCCTGTGCTGAGCTGCTGAACCGGCCCGGCGGTGGTACCGAGGCGCACTCAATTACCCCTGGTGTGAGGCGAGTTGCTGGGATAGCTTCCGGCGCACATCTGTCTCACAGGGGAGAGTGCGCATGCGCAAGGCGCTCAGATGGCTGCTGGCGCTCACGGTCTTCATAGGCACGCTGAGCACGGCAGCCGGTGCGGCCACCGCCGCCGAGCCCGAGCCCACCGACATCAAGGACCGGCTCCTGTCGATACCCGGCATGAGCCTCGTCGAGGAGAAGCCGTACCCCGGCTACCGCTTCTTCGTCCTGAACTACACCCAGCCGATCGACCACCGCCACCCGGACCGGGGCACCTTCCAGCAGCGCATCACCGTGCTGCACCGGGACGCGAGCCGCCCGACGGTCTTCTACACCAGCGGCTACAACGTCTCGACCAACCCCTCGCGCCGCGAGCCCACCCAGATCGTCGACGGCAACCAGGTCTCCCTGGAGTACCGCTTCTTCACCCCGTCCCGCCCCGACCCGGCCGACTGGTCCAAGCTGGACATCTGGCAGGCGGCGAACGACCAGCACCGCCTCTTCACGGCCCTGAAGCCGCTCTACCCCGCCAACTGGCTGGCCACCGGCGCCTCCAAGGGCGGCATGACGGCCACCTACTACGAACGCTTCCACCCCCGGGACATGGACGGCATCGTGGCGTACGTCGCGCCCAACGACGTCGTGAACCACGAGGACTCCGCCTACGACCGCTTCTTCACCGGGGTCGGCACCAAGGAGTGCCGGGACCGGCTGAACGCCGTGCAGCGCGAGGCGCTGGTGCGCCGGGAGCCGCTGGAGAAGCGGTACGCGCAGTACGCCGCCGGCAAGGGCTACACCTTCGACACCATCGGCGGCCTCGACAAGGCCTACGAGGCGGTCGTCCTCGACTACGTGTGGGGCTTCTGGCAGTACAACCTGCTGAAGAACTGCGACACCGTCCCGGCGCACGCGGCCACCGCGACCGACGAGGAGATCTGGAACTCGGTCGACACGATCTCCGGCTTCTCCGCCTACACCGACCAGGGCCTGGAGGCGTTCACGCCGTACTACTACCAGGCCGGCACCCAACTGGGCGCCCCGACCATCCACTTCCCCTACCTCGACAAGCGTCTGGTCCGGTACGGCTACCAGCCGCCGCGCAACTTCGTGCCCCGCTCCATCCCGATGCGCTTCCGGCCGCAGGCGATGCGGGACGTGGACACGTGGGTCCGCCACCACGCGCACCACATGCTCTTCGTCTACGGCCAGAACGACCCCTGGCGCGCGGAACCCTTCCGGCTCGGCGCGGGCGCCCGCGACTCCTACGTCTTCACGGCACCCGGCATGAACCACGGCGCGAACGTGGCGGGCCTGGTCCCGGACCAGAAGAGCCTCGCCACGGCCCGCATCCTGGCCTGGGCGGGCCTGTCCCCCTCCACCGTGGCCCGGGCGAAGCCGCTGGCCGGGCACGACGCGAAGCTGGACGCACGGGACACGGAACGGGAGCCCGCGCTGCGTCCCTGACCGTGCTTCGACGGCCGCGACGACTGGTTTCGCCCGGTTGTCGCGGCTACATTCGCGTGGGGCAGACGCGACCCACTGACTGGCCGGGCAGGTACGCGGTGCGCTCCGCAGGGGTGAGATCCCGGTTGACGGCACGGCAGATTCTCTGGACAGCCGCGGCCGGGCTGGGCAGATCCACACTCCACAGACGTGCCGTCTTGTCGGCGCTTGCGGTGGCCAGGGTGTGACCGTCCGGACTGAACGCCACCGACGTCACGGGGCTCGTGTGTCCGATCAGGCTGGCGAGACTCTTGCCGGTGGCGGGGTCCCACAGCCGGGCGGTGTGGTCGGTGCCGGCGGTGGCCACGGTCCGGCCGTCGGGGCTGAAGGCCACCGACGACACCTCGGTGAAATGCCCCAGGAGGGTGGTGCGGGTGCTACCGGTGGCGGGGTCCCACAGCCGGGCGGTGTGGTCGACGCTGGCGGTGGCCAGGGTGCGGCCGTCGGGGCTGAAGTCCACCGATGTCACCGCGGCGGTGTGTCCGGTCAGAGTGGTGCGGACCGCACCGGTGGTCACATCCCACAGCCGCGCGGTGCTGTCGAAGTCGGCGGTGGCGAGGGTGCGGCCGTCCGGGCTGAACGCCAGGCCCAGGACGCCGTTGCCTTGTCCGGTCAGGGTCGTGCGGGTCTTGCCGGTTGCCACGTCCCACAACCGCACCGTGTTGTCCACGCTGCCGGTGGCGAGGGTGCGGCCGTCCCGGTTGAACGCCACCGACGTCACGGTGCTCGGGTGCCCCTGCAGGGTGGTTCGGGTCTTGCCGGTCGTCACATCCCACAGTCGCACTGTTCGGTCGGCGCCGATGGCGGCGAGGGTGCGGCCGTCGGGGCTGAATGCCACCTTGCTGACCGGATCGCTGTCATGCCCGGTCTTGTGCGCATCGCTGTCGGGACCGGTCAGGACGGCCTTGGCCCTGCCGGTGGTGACGTCCCACAGCCGGGCGGTGGCGTCCTGGCTGGCGGTGGCAAGGGTGTGGCCGTCGGAACTGAAGTCCACTGATGCCACTGCGGCGGTGTGTCCGGTCAGAGTGGTGCGGACCGCACCGGTGGTCGCGTCCCACAGCCGCGCGGTGTTGTCGATGCCGGCGGTGGCGAGGGTGCGGCCGTCCCGGCTGAACGCCACCGCTCGCACCTGGTTGATGTGTCCGGTCAGGGTGATGCGGATCGCACCGGTGGTCAGGTCCCACAGCCGCGCTGTTCCGTCCACGCCGGCGGTGGCCAGGGTGCGGCGGTCGGGGCTGAACGCCACCGACCACAACGCGCCGGCCGGAACGGGCAGGACGGTGCGGATCTTGCCGCTGGTGACGTCCCACAGCCGGGCGGTGTCGTCGGCGCCGGCGGTGGCGAGGGTGTGGCCGTCCGGGCTGAACGCCACTTGCTGCACCGGTTCTCCGTGTCCGGTCAGGACTGTTTTGGTTCTCCCGGTGGAGGCGTCCCATAGCCGCGCGGTGGCGTCCTGGCTGGCCGTGGCAAGGGTGTGGCCGTCGGGGCTGAAGTCCACTGATTGCACGGTTTCGGTGTGGCCGGCCAGGGTGTTCCTGGTTCGGCCGGTGGTGACGTCCCACAGCCGGGCGGTGCCGTCGGCGCCGGCGGTGGCGAGGGTGTGGCCGTCCGGGCTGAACGCCACCGAGGCCACCACGCCCTTGTGCCCGGTCAGGGTGATCTTGCTTTTGCCGGTGGTGACGTCCCACAGCCGGGCGGTGCCGTCGGCACCAGCGGTCGCGACGGTGCGGCCGTCGGGGCTGAAGTCCACCGACCACACGGTGCCGGAGTGTCCGGTCAGGGTGGTCTTGGCGGTGTCGGTGGTGATGTCCCACAGGCGTGCCGTCCCGGCGCCGTCGGTGGTGGCGAGGGTGCGGCCGTCCGGACTGAACGCCACCGAGTACACACCGTTGCGGTGCCCGGGCAAGCGCCTGTTCAGCGGCAGGGTCCAAGCGTTGCGCAGGATTTCGACGGACTCGGACGTGTGGCTGGTGCGATACGCCTGGACAGCGAGCAGCGACGCGAGTTCGGGGTTCGTGTCGAAGAGACCGTCGGCCTGGGCCGCGAGCTGCCGGGACAACGCCGCGTGCCGTTCACCGACCGCCGTCCGCCACTGCCACCACGCCCCCGCCGCGGCCAGCAGCGCCAGCACCAGCAACGCGGCCAGTACCCTGATCCGCCGTCGACGCCCCTGAGCGTCCGCCTCCTGGCGCTTCCGGCTCGCGGCGAGGAAGGCCGCGATGCCGTCGGGCAGACCCCGGCGGCGGGACCACTCCACGCCCTCAGCCAGGGCCGTCCCGGCCAGGAGGTCGCCCGGATCTCGTGTGTCCGCCCACCGCTGATGCCGTTCATGCGTGCGGTCGAGCCACTCGTGGAACCGGTGGTCCTGGCGGACCCACTCCCGCAAGGCGGCCCAGTCGCGGATCAGGGCGTCGTGGATCAGTTCCGCCACCGGTTCGCCCGGAGGGGTGTCGGGGTACTGGGGGTTCCGGAGCGTCTGTGTGGTGATGATGCGGTGGCGGGCCAGGGTGGCGATGACCGCGTCCACGTCGCCGTCGGCCACGCTGTCCGGACCGGACGCCAGGTCACGCAGGTCGTCGAGGGGCACCTGCGCGCGGACTGCGGGGATCCGGCGGCTGGGGTCCGCAGGGCGCACCAGGGAGGTGAGGATGGTCCTCGCGATGCGCCGCCGGCCGGGGGACAGCTCCTCCAGCGCGCTGTCGCACCACGTCGTCAGGCTCCCGCTGACCGCTCCGATGCGCCGGTACCCCTCATGAGTGAGGAACCCGTCCGTCCGTCGACGCCACAGCTGGCTGAGCGTCATCTCCAGAAGGGGCAGCACGGTGACGGATGCCTGCCGGGTCGCCGCCGCTTCGGGACCGCACTGCAGGACGTCACTGATGATCTGCTCGGCCAGCCCGGGCTGGAAGCGGAGCCCCACGTCCTCGGCGGGCAGCACGATGATGTCATGCAGGTCCTGCCGGCTCAGTGTGCCGGGCACATTGAGCAGACCGGGCGTCGCGGCCTCCAGCAACCGGGGAGCGAGCGCGGCGAGCCGGGGGTAGAAGTCGTCGCGCATCACCAGGATCACGCTGAGCTCGGTGTGCGCGTCGGCGACCTCGGTGAGCTCGTCGATGACGGCGAGCAACTGCTGCAGCCGGCCGTCGGTGCTCTGCACCAGAAGCTCTTCGAACTGGTCGATGACCAGCAGGACACGTTCACAGGCCGGCTCGGCCGCGAGTCTGCGTCCGACCGCCGCCGTGATGCCGTCCCGTGCCGCCCCCGGCAGCCCGGCGCGTTCGATCTCGGCGGGCAGATCCTGCCGGGGCCGGGCCAGCACAGGAAGCCACCGATCGCTCCCAGGCACCTCCCCCTCCGCCAGCGCCCGCACCACACCCGCCTGGATCAACGACGACTTCCCCGACCCGGACGGTCCGAGCAGCAGGGTCAGGCGCCGGCCGCCGGCGAGGTTCGCCAGCACCTGCTGTACCGCCTCGCTCCGCCCCTGGAACCAGCGCGCGTGCTCCGCCGTGAACGGCTCCAGGCCCCGGTAGGGGCAGACTTCCTGCGCCGCCAGCTCCGGCCGGATCTTCCGCAGGACCTCGGTGGGGGTGACGTAGGCGATGCCCTGGCCCCGAGCGAAGGCGTCGGGTGCGGTGATCTCGGTGAGCATGCCGACGACCAGCCCGGTCTCCAGGTCGAGGGCGGGGCCGCCGCTGAAGCCGGTGGTGAGGTCGTTGGCGTCGGTCAGTTGGAGCAGCGGCCCGCGGTCCGCGGAGGCGGGCAGCAGGTCACCCGCCCGGCCATAGCCGGAGTGCCCGGCCGGCGGTGCCTGGGCCGGAAACCCGAACGACCGGACGCGATGGCCCTCACACCCCTGCGCGGAGCCCAGCGGCAGGAGTCTCGGGCCCATCGGTGAACCGTGCAGCCGGACGAAGGCGACATCCTCGGCCTCGGGCGCACGCCATGGATCGGAGAGGACCTCACCTTCCAGCTCGGGCGCATCCGTCACCTGCGGAAAGGCCACCCCCACCCGCTCCCCGGGCCCGGACCCGGCGGCACGTACGACATGCGCGCATGTGACCAGAACGTCCTCGGCGACCAGGAAACCCGCCCCGGCCACGCTCCCGTCCGGCGCGAGGAGCTGAGCCACTGCCGTCGGGAGGTCTGACGGGAGGCCTTCGCCTGTCTTCGTCCCGCTGCTAGGCATGCACGTTCTGCCAGGACATCGTCACCTGGAGGTGGCAGGTGGCCCGGCCCTTGGTGATCACCGCTCCGGCCTCGACCGCGAGGTCGACCCCGAACGTGACGGTGACCTGGTCGGGCCGGGCCTCGCGCAGCTGGTCGAGGGTGGTCTGGGCCGCCTGCGTGACCGGTTCCAGGGCCTCTTGCAGGGTCCGTGGTGCCTCCTGCAGGAAGTCTCCACCGAATCCTCGTGCGGCCTTCACCAGCCCCTCCGAGTCGGCCGGTGCCTCGACCAGGAGGTAGCCTCCGCCCTCCAGCGGGATCCGGGTCAGGAGTGTCACGGCGCCTCCTCCGTTGCGCGTGGGCGTCGACCGCACGTCCCGGCCAGAATCGGCCATGGTCGGCATATGCCGCAGCCGGACGTGGGCCGTATGGAGGAGGCGAGGCTTCCGCGGCTAGTACGTCAGCCCGTACCCGATCGGGTACAGCTCCCGGGTCGGGTCGTCCGCCCGTTGGACCGGTACCGGCAGCTTGCCGCGCGGTCGGACACGGCCGGCGAGCACCCGTGCGGCGGCGCGCAGTTCGACGTCCGTCCAGCAGTACGTGGCCACGCAGGCCGGGACGGACGGCAACTGGGCGACGTCGTACGGGTTGCGGACGGCCACCGCGACCACCGGCCTGCCGGTGCCCAGCAGCCGTTCCACCAGGGTGCGCTGGGTGCTGGACGCGGTCACGTTGTAGGTGGCCACGACCACCGCGTCCGCGTCCTGGGCGGCCGTGACCGCCTTGTCGATGGCCGCCGCGGAGGGCGCGGTGCCGGTGGACAGGGCCGTGGCGGTGAAGCCCAGTTCGGTGAGGGCGGCGGCCAGGACGCCGGTGGGTGGGCCGGTGGTGCCGGACGGGGAGGCGGGGTCGGCGCCGACGACCAGGAGCCGGCGCTGCCGGCGGCGGTCGAGGGGCAGGGTGCCGTCCTCGTTGACCAGCAGGGTGGTGGTGCGTTCGGCGATGCGGTCGGCCTTGGCCAGATGGGCCTTGGTGCCCACCGTGCCGTCGACGCCCGCCGGGTCGGCCCAGGGGTCGTCGAGGAGCCCGCGCCGGGCCTTCAGCCGCAGGATCCGCAGGATCGATTCGTCCAGCCGGGCCTCGGTCAGCTCGCCCTCCCGCACGGCCTTCAGCACCGCGTTCCAGGCCACCTCCAGCGACGGCGGGTTGAGCAGCTGGTCCACACCGGCCTTCAGGGCGAGCACCGGCACCCGGTCGTCGCCGTACTTGGTGCGCACGCCCTGCATGCCGAGGGAGTCGGTGATCACGACCCCGTCGTAACCGAGTTCCCCGCGCAGGATGCCGGTGACGATCGGCCGGGACAGGGTCGCCGGGTCGCCGGAGCCGTCCAGGGCCGGGAACTGGATGTGCGCGGTCATGACCGAGTCGATGCCCGCCCGGACCGCGGCCCGGAACGGCACCGCGTCCAGCTCCTCCCACAGCTCCCGGCTGTGCGTGATGACCGGGAAGCCGTAGTGGCTGTCGACGGCGGTGTCCCCGTGGCCCGGGAAGTGCTTGGCGGTCGCCGCGACCCCGGCCGCCTGATAGCCCCTCACCTCTGCGGCGACCAGCTCGGCGACCGCGTCCGGGTCCGCGCCGAAGGAGCGGACGCCGATGACCGGGTTGGCCGGGTTGACGTTCACGTCGGCGTCGGGGGAGTAGTCCTGGTTGATGCCCATCGCGCGCAGCTCGGCGCCCGAGATCCGGCCGAGGGCGCGCGCGTCGGAGCGGGAGCCGCCCGCGCCGATCGCCATGGCGCCGGGGAAGAGCGTGGCGGGCCTGCCGACCCGGCAGACGGCCCCGTGCTCCTGGTCGGTGGCGATGAGGACCGGCAGGCCGCGCGGCTGGTCCAGCGAGGCCCGCTGGATGCCGTTGGACAGGCCGGCGATCTGATGCGGGTCCCGGGTGTTGTGCGCCCAGGTGAAGTAGATGATGCCGCCGACGCGGTACTTCGCGATCAGCTCGGCGGCCGTGCGGACGCCGATCTCCTTGAGGTTGGCGTCGATGTCGGCCTGGTCGGGGGCGGTGGCGGAGTGGCCGTAGACCCGCATCACGAAGAGCTGGCCGACCTTCTCCTCCAGGGTCATGCGGGAGATCAGGGCGCGCAGCCTGCGGTCGCCGAAGTCGGCGGCGTGGGCGGTCGCCGGTACGGTCAGTGCGGCGGTGAGGCCCGCGGTGGCGGCGAGGACGGCACGTCTGGACGGCCGTGCGGTGTTTCCCGTGCTTCCCGTGCGCGTGTCGCTTCCCGTGCCGGTGTCGCTTCCCGTGCTGGTGTCGTGCACGTGCGCTCCTTCCAGAGGAGAACCGCTGAAGGAAACTTCCGAGGAGTCACCAATATCCGGGAAGTTTCTTTCCGTCAAGGGAATGCACAGTAACCAGGAAGGGGCCGCCGACCGCGCATTCCCGGGGCGCGTCCAGCCCCTGGACAGCCCGGACCGCGGCCCCGGTGACGCGTCATCATGCGGCCATGCCCGCCGTCGACATCCCCGGTTCCAAGTCCCTCACCGCTCGCGCGCTCTTCCTCGCCGCCGCGGCCGACGGGGTCAGCACCCTGCTCAGGCCCCTGCACTCCGACGACACCGAGGGCTTCGCCGAGGGCCTGACCCGGCTCGGCTACCGGGTCGGCCGCACCGCGGACGCCTGGCAGATCGACGGCCGACCGCAGGGCCCGGC
Source organism: Streptomyces sp. NPDC046881 (assembly GCF_040645015.1). NCBI lineage: Bacteria > Bacillati > Actinomycetota > Actinomycetes > Kitasatosporales > Streptomycetaceae > Streptomyces > Streptomyces sp. NPDC046881. The sequence continues at coordinate 8,912 of NZ_JBEYXJ010000126.1, forward strand.
GACCGCCGAGGCCGACGTCTTCTGCCGGGACGGCGCCACCACCGCCCGCTTCCTGCCCACCCTGGCCGCCGCCGGCCACGGCACCTACCGCTTCGACGCGTCCCCGCAGATGCGCCGCCGCCCCCTCGGCCCGCTCACCCGCGCCCTGCGCGACCTCGGTGTCGACCTGCGGCACGAGGAGGCCGAGGGCCACCACCCGCTCACCGTCCACGCGGCCGGCGTCGAGGGCGGCGAGGTGGTGCTGGACGCGGGCGAGTCCTCCCAGTACCTGACCGCGCTGCTGCTGCTCGGCCCGCTGACCCGCACCGGCCTGCGGATCCGGGTCACCGACCTGGTCTCGGCGCCGTACGTGGAGATCACCCTCGCGATGATGCGGGCGTTCGGCGTGGAGGTCGCCCGGGACGGCCTGGTGTACGACGTGCCGCCCGGCGGCTACCGGGCCGCCACCTACCCGATCGAGCCGGACGCCTCCACCGCGAGCTACTTCTTCGCCGCCGCGGCCGTCACCCCGGGCCGTGAGATCACCGTGCCCGGCCTCGGCTCCGGCGCGCTCCAGGGCGACCTGCGGTTCGTGGAGGTGCTGCGCCGGATGGGCGCCGAGGTGGAGGTCGCCGCGGACCGCACGACCGTGCGCGGCACGGGCGAACTGCGCGGGCTGACGGTGAACATGCGGGACATCTCCGACACCATGCCGACCCTGGCCGCGATCGCGCCGTTCGCCTCCGGGCCGGTCCGCATCGAGGACGTCGGCAACACCCGGGTGAAGGAGTGCGACCGCCTGGAGGCCTGCGCGGACAACCTGCGGCGGCTCGGCGTGCGGGTGGCGACCGGCCCCGACTGGATCGAGATCCACCCGGGCGAGCCCGCGCCCGGCGTCGAGATCAAGACCTTCGGCGACCACCGCATTGTCATGTCCTTCGCCGTCACCGCCCTGCGCACGCTCGGCCTGACGTACGACGACCCCGGCTGCGTACGGAAGACCTTCCCCGGCTTCCACGAGGCGTTCGCGGCACTGCCCGCCGCCGGCTGACGGCGCCCGGCCCCGGCCCCGGCCCCGAGGGACCCTGGACCCGGCGCAATCGGAGGGAGAAGATCACCGGCATGACCACACGCTCGTACCTGATCCTGCACGGCTGGCAGAACCACCGTCCCGAGCCGCACTGGCAGCACTGGCTCGCCGACCGGCTCACCGCGGCCGGCCACCGGGTCGGTTACCCGCAGCTGCCCGACGCCGACGACCCCGACCTGGACGTCTGGCTCGCCGAACTCACCCGCCACCTGGAGAACCTGGACGGCCCGGGCGAGCGGATCGTGGTGGCGCACAGCCTGTCCAGCGTGCTGTGGCTGCACGCCGCCGCCCGGGGCATGAAGCAGCTGCGGTACGCGGACCGGGTCCTGCTGGTCGCCCCGCCCTCCGGTTCCGTCCTCGCCCGGTACCCGGAGGTGGCCGCCTTCGCCCCGCCCGCGCTCGACTTCACCCTGCCCGGGCCGACCCGGCTGGTCGCGGGCGACGACGACCCGTACTGCCCCGAGGGCGCGGCCACGCTGTTCGCCGAACCGCTCGGCATCCCCGCCGACATCCTGCCCGGCGCCGCTCACCTCGACCTGGACGCCGGCTACGGCCCTTGGTCGGCGGTCCTGAACTGGTGTGCCGATGGCGCCACACCGCTGACGCCGCGTCCGGGCCGGGGCGGTCCGGTCGAGAGTTCCGGCTGACGCCCTGCCCGGCGCCGCTCACCTCGACCTGGGTTGCCGGATGCGGCTTCTGGTCGGCGGTCCTGGGCCGGTGTGCCGATGGCGCCGCGCTGCTGACGCCGCGTCCGGGCCGGGGCGGTCCGGTCGAGAGTTCCGGCTGACGCCCTGCCCGGCGCCGCTCACCTCGACCTGGACGCCGGCTACGGCCCTTGGTCGGCGGTCCTGAACTGGTGTGCCGATGGCGCCACACCGCTGACGCCGCGTCCGGGCCGGGGCGGTCCGGTCGAGAGTTCCCGCTGACGCCCTGCCCGGCGCCGTTCGGCCTCGACCTGGGTTGCCGGGTGCGGCTTCTGGTCGGCGGTCCTGGGCCGGTGTGCCGATGGCGCCGCGCTGCTGACGCCGCGTCCGGGCCGGGGCGGTCCGGTCGAGAGCCACTGCTAACGCCCTGCCCGGCGCCGCTCGCCTCGACCTGGACGCCCGGCAGGGCTCCTGGCCGGTGGTTCGGGACCGGTGCGCCGACGGCACCGCACCGCTGACGCCTTGCCCGGCGCGACCTGGACGCCGGGCAGGGCTCCTGGCCGGTGGTCCGGGACCGGTGTGCCGGCGCCGCCGCGCTGCTGACGCCCCGTCCGGGGCCGGTGACACCCTGCCGGCGGCGCGCTGGGCCGTGTGTCGACGGCGCCGCCCCCTCACGCCGCGTCCGGCACCCCGCCAGCCCGGGCGCGCAGCTCCGGGGTCGTCGTCGCGACCGCTGCCACCGCGAGGACGCAGAGCAGGCCGCCGCTCAGCAGGGCGGTCGTGCCCGAGGTCCAGCCGGCCAGCAGACCGCCGCGCACGTTGCCGAGGCTCGGGCCCGCCTGGCCGACGATCTGCTCGGCCGCCGTGACCCGGCCGAGCAGCGCGTCCGGGGTGCGGGTCTGCACGATCGTGGAGCGGGAGACCACCGCCGTGGCGTCCGCCGCGCCGGCCAGCGCGAGCAGGGCCAGCCCCAGCCAGGGGCTGCCGGCCAGGCCGAACAGGACCAGCGCCGCGCCCCAGGTGGCGGACGCGCACAGCATCACCGGGCCCGGCCGGGCGAGCCGGGTCAGCGGGCCGGACAGCGCGGTCGCCGCGACACCGCCCACCGCCAGCGCCGACAGGAACAGGCCGAGGGTGCGCGGATCGCCGCCGAACCGCTCGGCGTTGACCAGCGGGAACAGGCTCATCGGGAACGAGAGCACGGTCGCGGCGAGGTCGGTGACCAGCGCGCCCCGCACCACCCGGTGCCCGGCCAGGAACCGCAGCCCGTCCAGCACCCCGTGCACCCCGGCCCGCGACGGCTCGCCCTGCGGCGGCAGCGCGGGCAGCCCGCGGGCACCGTAGAAGGCGAGACCGAAGCTGAGGGCGTCCAGCAGATAGCAGACGCCGATGCCGAACCAGCCCAGCAGCAGACCGGCCAGGGCCGGCCCGAGCAGCATCATCGACTGACCGGTGACCTGCTGCAGCGCCAGCCCGGCGGCCACCTGGTCCTTGGGCAGCACCCGCGGTACGAAGACCCCGGCGGCCGGGGCGCCGAGCGCGCCGAAGGCCGACTGGACGGCGACGAGCAGCAGGATGACCGCCACCGGCACGTGACCGGTGAAGCCCTGCACGGCCAGCAGCAGCGAGCAGACCGCCTGGCCGACGGTCGCCGCGAGGAAGAGCCGGCGCCGGTCGGCCCGGTCCGCCCAGGCCCCGGCGAACAGCCCGAACACCACCAGCGGCAACGCCTGCGCCAGCCCCACCGCACCGGTCCAGGCGGTGCTGCGGGTCATGTCCCAGACCTGGTACATGACCGTCACCATGGTCATGAACCCGCCGAGCACGGACACGGTCCGGCCGATCAGCAGCCGCCGGAAGACGGGGGAGGTGCGCAGCGGCCGTACGTCGATGAACGAGCGGGCGAGGCTCATGAGCGGGAGCGGGCGCACGGCCCCGGTGGCTGGATCACCGGGGGAGGCTAGCCGCCACCTCGTGCACCCGCCACCGGATTTCCCCGTCCGGGGCGTCGGTCAGGCCGCCTCGCCCAGCAGCCGCGCCAGATGCTCGCGGCCGGCGCCGAGCAGCTCCGGAAGCGGGGCGGCGCCCTCGTACCAGTGCTTCTCGTACTCCCAGCACAGCCAGCCGTCCCAGCCCTGCCGGGACAGCACGTCCACGCACTCGGTGAGCGGCAGCACCCCCGTGCCGAGCGGCAGCGGGGTGGTGTCCTCGGCGGAGGCGATGTCCTTGACCTGGACGTAGCCCAGGTGCGGGGCGAGGGCCGCGTACGTCTCCGACGGCTGCTCGCCGCCCAGCCACGTGTGCATCACGTCCCACAGCGCGCCCACCTGCCGGTGCCCGACCGGGCCGAGGATCCGGATCGCGTCGGCGCCCGTGCGGTGCGAGTCGTGCGTTTCCAGCAGGATCCGCACGCCCAGCGCGGAGGCGTCCTCGGCGGCGGTGCCGAGCCGCCGGGCGGCGATCGCGTCCGACTCCTCGCGGGGCCGGTCCGGATCGGCGCCGGGGAGGACCCGGACGAAGGGCGCGCCCAGGTCGTGGGCCAGCCGGAGCAGGTCCCGGATCTCCGCCAGGACCGGCGCGTCCTCGCCCGGGGCGGCGACACGCGCGTACCCGGCGATGCCGAGCACCTCGACGCCCGCGCTCCGGAACAGGGCCGCGGTCTCGGCGCGTTCGGCGGGCGCCAGACCCGGGTGCACCGGCTCCTCGGGATGGGCGCGCAGTTCGACGCCGTGGTAGCCGTGGGTGGTCGCGAGCGCGAGGACCTCCGGTACGGGAAGGCCGGGGACACCGAGAGTGGAGAACGCCAGCTTCATGGTCACGGACCCTACTCGCTCCTGCCCCCGCACCCCAGCCGTCACTCACCCGCACCGCCGAGTACCGGCCCAACGGGCGGGGCGGTGCCGGGCGGCGGGCCGCCCGCGCTCCCGGGCCGGCGCCTACGCCTGCCCGGCCGGCCGGTACACGTTCAGCTGTGCCCCGGTCTTCGCGGTGGTCGACGACACCAGCTCCCAGGGCCGCTTGCCCCCGTCCGCCGGGAAGACCGACTTGCCGCCGCCGAGCAGCACCGGCATGACCGCGAGCTGCAACTCGTCCACCAGCCCGGCCTCGATCAGCGCCCGCACCAGCGTGGGGCTGCCCATCATCGCCAGGTCCCCGCCCTCGGCGGCCCGCAGCTCCCGTACCTTCTCCAGAGCCTGGGCCCCCGGGATCCGCTCGGTGTTCTCCCAGGTCAGCTCGTCGTCCCCGAGGGTGTCGGAGACGACGTACTTGCGCATCGAGTTGAGCCGGTCGGCGAACGGGTCCCCCGCCCGCCCGGGCCAGGCGGCGGCCATCGTCAGGTACGTCCGCCGCCCGTACAGCAGCGCCTCGGCCTGCTCCAGTCCCGCGGCGAACGCCCCGCCGATCACCTCCGGATCGAAGAACGGGTGCGACCAGCCCCCGTGCGCGAACCCCCCGTCGGTGTCCTCCTCGGGCCCGCCGGGGGCCTGGACGACTCCGTCGAGGCTGATGAACTCGGTGACGACGACACGCATGGGGTGGCTCCTCGGCAAGTGTTCGCTGCTGACGACGATGAAGACGGCCGGCAGCGCGAGAAGTCATCGGTGCCGTCCGGAAAATCTCGGCGGCGTCGCTCCGGCACCCCGCGCCCTTACTCCCGCGGGACCCCGGAGGACCCCCGCACCATCAACTCCCCCCGCACCGAGGCGATGCCCCCGGGTGGTGGCTCCTCCCGGCCCATCGCGATGCGTCCGGCCCGCGCCCCCGCCTCCGACAGCGGCAGCCGGACCGTCGTGAGGGACGGCACCGCGTCGATGCTGAAGGGCAGGTCGTCGAAGCCGGCCACCGAGACGTCCTCGGGGATGCGCAGCCCGGACTCGCGCAGGGCGGCGCAGGCGCCGAGCGCGACGGAGTCGTTCGCCGCGACGATCGCCGTCAGGGAGGGATCGCGGCGCAGCAGTTCCAGCGTGGCCTCGTATCCGGACCGGCGGTCGTAGCGGCCGTGCACCGTCCGGCGCGGGTCGTCCTCGATGCCCGCCGCCGCGAGCGCGGCGCGGTGGCCCTCCAGCCGGTGCCGGGTGGTGGTGCGTTCCTCGGGGCCGGCGATGTAGCCGAGCCGGCGGTGGCCGAGGCCGATCAGGTGGTCGGTCAGCGCGCGGGCGCCGCCCCGGTTGTCGAAGGTGAGCGCGACGGCCTGGGTGTCCGGCGCCGGCGGGCGCCCGCACAGCACCACCCGGGTGCCGGCCTCCGCCAGCTTGCGCAGCTTCCCGGCGACCGCCGCCGCGTGCGGTGCGTCCTCCACGGCCCCGCCGGTCAGCACCACGGCCGCGGCCCGCTGCCGCTGGAGCAGGGTGAGGTAGGTCAGTTCGCGCTCGGGGGAGCCGCCGGTGTTGCAGACGACCGCCAGGCGCTCGCCGCCCGCGCGGCCGCCCGGTCCGCCGATCTCGGCCTGGATCGCGCTCGCCATGATCCCGAAGAACGGGTCGGCGATGTCGTTGACGAGGATGCCGACGAGGTCGGAGGTGGCCGCGGCGAGCGCGCTGGCGGGGCCGTTGAGGACGTAGTCCAGCTCGTCCACCGCCCGCAGCACCCGTTCGCGCGTGGACGCGGCGACCGGGTAGTTGCCGTTCAGCACGCGCGACACCGTCGCGGGGGAGACCTGGGCGCGGGCCGCCACGTCCGCCAGGGTCACCGTCATCTCGTCGTCCTCCGGTCACGCGTCATGTCGTACGCCCTCGTAGACAGCCAGGCACACGTCGTGGTTCCGAGCAGACCTTAAGGCCACGGCCCCCGGTTGTTCGCCCCCTCGAACAACTCGAAGCGGACACGGTCTTGTACAGACCCCGTCCAGAGGCTAGCTTCTCTGGGTAGAAAGCGCTTGCTACACCGGCCCGCGAAGGGGACACACGTGACACGCAAGACGGTGCGTATCGCCATGAACGGCGTGACCGGGCGCATGGGCTACCGCCAGCACCTCGTCCGGTCGATCCTCGCCCTGCGCGAACAGGGCGGCCTCGACCTCGGCGACGGCACCGTGCTCTGGCCCGAACCCGTCCTGCTCGGCCGCCGCGAACACGCCCTGCGCGAGATCGCCGAGCGGCACGGACTCGACCACGTCTCCACCGACCTGGACGCCGTCCTCGCCGACCCGAGCGTCGACATCTACTTCGACTCCCAGGTCACCTCCGCCCGCGAGGAGGCCCTCACCAAGGCGATCACGGCCGGCAAGCACATCTACACCGAGAAGCCCACCGCCACCGGCCTGGACGGCGCCCTCGCCCTCGCCCGCCTCGCCCACGGCAAGGGCGTCAAGCACGGCGTCGTCCAGGACAAGATCTTCCTGCCGGGCCTGCTGAAGCTGAAGCGGCTCGTCGACGGCGGCTTCTTCGGCCGGATCCTCTCCGTGCGCGGCGAGTTCGGCTACTGGGTCTTCGAGGGCGACTGGCAGCCCGCCCAGCGGCCCTCCTGGAACTACCGGGCCGAGGACGGCGGTGGCATCGTCGTCGACATGTTCCCGCACTGGGAGTACGTCCTGCACGAGCTGTTCGGCCGCGTGAAGTCCGTCCAGGCCCTCGCCACCACCCACATCCCGCAGCGCTGGGACGAACAGGGCAAGCCCTACGACGCCACCGCCGACGACGCCGCCTACGGCGTCTTCGAGCTGGAGGGCGGCGCGGTCGCCCAGATCAACTCCTCGTGGGCCGTCCGCGTCCACCGGGACGAACTCGTGGAGTTCCAGGTCGACGGCACCGAGGGCTCGGCCGTCGCGGGCCTGCGCGGATGCCGCGTCCAGCACCGCAGCGCCACCCCCAAGCCCGTGTGGAACCCGGACATCCCCGCCACCGAGGTCTTCCGCGACCAGTGGCAGGAGGTGCCCGACAACGCCGAGTTCGACAACGGCTTCAAGGCCCAGTGGGAGCTGTTCCTCAAGCACGTCCACGCCGACGCCCCCTACCACTGGGACCTGCTGGCCGGCGCCCGTGGCGTGCAGCTCGCCGAGCTGGGCCTGAAGTCGTCGGCCGAGGGCCGCCGTCTCGACGTCCCGGAGATCTCGCTGTGACCATCCGACTGCCCGACGCAAGCGGCCGGCTGCGGACCTACGAGCCCCGCACGGAACCCCTCGCCGCCCCCACCGGCCCGCCCTTCACCTCCCGTACGGTCTTCTCCGCGGCCCACGTCGTCGCCGACCCGTACGCCGACGTCTCACCGGACTCGGCCGCCGCCGTCGACTGGGACGCCACCCTCGCCTTCCGCCGCCACCTGTGGTCCCATGGGCTCGGCGTCGCCGAGGCCATGGACACCGCCCAGCGCGGCATGGGCCTGGACTGGGCGGGGGCGGCCGAGCTGATCCGCCGCAGCGCCGCCGAGGCCGAGGCGGTCGGCGGCCTGATCGCCTGCGGTGTCGGCACCGACCAGCTGACCGGCCCGGCGACCCCGGACGAGGTCCGCGCGGCCTACGAGGAGCAGCTCGCGGTCGTCGAGGAGGCCGGCGCCCGGGCCGTCCTGATGGCCTCCCGCGCCCTGGCGGCGGCGGCCAAGGGACCCGAGGACTACCTGGAGATCTACGGCCACCTCCTGCGCCAGGCCGCCGAACCGGTGATCCTGCACTGGCTCGGCCAGATGTTCGACCCGGCCCTGGAGGGCTACTGGGGCTCGGCCGACCTGGACGCGGCCACCGAGACCTTCCTGGAGGTCATCGCCGCACACCCCGACAAGGTCGACGGCGTCAAGATCTCCCTGCTCGACGCCCGGCGCGAGATCGACCTCAGACGGCGGCTGCCGCAGGGCGTGCGCTGCTACACGGGTGACGACTTCCACTACCCCGAGCTGATCGCGGGCGACGACCAGGACTTCAGCCACGCCCTGCTCGGCATCTTCGACCCGCTGGGCCCGCTCGCGGCGCGGGCGGTACGGGTCCTGGACACCGGGGACGTCAAGGGCTTCCGCGAACTCCTCGATCCGACCGTGGAGTTGTCCCGGCACCTCTTCCAGGCCCCCACCCGCTTCTACAAGACGGGCGTGGTCCTGCTCGCCTGGCTCGCCGGCCACCAGAGCCACTTCACCATGGTCGGCGGCCTCCAGTCGGCGCGCTCCCTGCCGCACCTGGCCCGCGCCTACGAACTCGCCGACTCCCTCGGCCTGTTCCCGGACCCCAAGCTCGCGGAGGAGCGGATGAAGAGCCTGCTGAGCGTGTACGGGGTGGACCGGTGAAAACGGACCTCGCGCGCTTCTCCATCAACCAGATGACCGTCCGGCAGCTGTCGATGCCCGAACTGGCCGACGCCTGCACCGCCCTGGGCGTCGGCCAGGTGGGCCTGTGGCGGGAACCGGTCCGGACGTACGGCCTGGAGGCGACCGCCAAGCTGGTCCGCGACACCGGCCTGACGGTGACGACGCTGTGCCGGGGCGGCTTCCTCACCGCGATCGACCCTGCCGAGCGGGCCGCGGCCCTGGCCGACAACCGCGCGGCCGTCGACGAGGCCGCCACGCTCGGCACGGACACCCTGGTCCTGGTCTCCGGCGGCCTCCCGACGGGCAGCAAGGACCTGCACGGCGCCCGGGAGCGCATCGCGGACGCCCTCGCGGACCTCGCGCCGTACGCGGCCGAACGCGGGGTACGGCTCGCCATCGAGCCCCTGCACCCCATGTACGCCGCCGACCGCTGCGTGGTCTCCACCCTCGCCCAGGCCCTGGACCTCGCCGAACGCTTCCCCGCGCACCAGGTCGGGGTGACCGTGGACACGTACCACGTGTGGTGGGACGACCAGGCGCCCGCCCAGATCGCCCGCGCGGGCGCGGCCGGCCGCATCCACACCTTCCAGCTCGCCGACTGGACCACCCCGCTGCCCGCGGGCGTCCTCGACGGCCGCGGCCAGATCGGCGACGGCTCGATCGACATGCGCGCGTGGAAGAGCTGCGTGGAGGCCGCCGGCTACACCGGACCCATCGAGGTCGAGCTGTTCAACGAGGGCCTGTGGGCCCAGGACGGCCGGGAGGTCCTCGCCCGGACGGCGGAACGGTTCGTGGAACACGTGATCCGCTAGCGGGGCGGCGCGAAAAAACCGCGGAACAGGGTGCAACCATTCCGTCGCCTGCGGTGTCGTACATGGCGTCGGAACCACGGGGGACCCGGGGGGGTCGAGGGTTCCGGCGGGGAGGGGAGAACGAGGGGGCGTGACCGGGCCCGCGGGCCGGGAAACGCCCCCTCGAAACGTCCGCGGGCCGGCTGGAAGAACACCCCGCAGCGCAGCAGCACGTTCGCGTACGGCCGGGCCTCCCCGGTGCGGACGACCAGCCGGGCCCCGGCCGACCGCTCCTTCAGCCGCTCGTGCGGGACGAGCACCAGCTCCGGGAAGCGGCCCGCCGGCAGCCCGGCCGCCGCCGGATCGGCCGCCCGCACCTCCCGCGCCGCCGTGGCGCCCTCCACCACCAGCTCCGCCGGCAGACCGTCCAGCACCTCGGCGAACGACGGGACACCGGCCCGGAACGCCAGGTCCACGACCCGGGGCCCCTCGGGTATCGGCATGCCCGCGTCGCAGACCAGCACCTCGTGCCCGTGGCCCAGCTCGGCCGGCGCGCCGGCAGCCGCCGGTCGAGGATCCCCGCCTACTTCACAGCGCGTCCACCTCCGCCGCCGTCGGGTACGACTCCTGCGCGCCCCGCTTCGTCACGGCCGCCGCGCCGACCCGGGCCGCGTACGCCGCCGCCTCCGCCAAAGCCGCGCCCGCGCCCAGCCCCCAGGCCAGGGCCGCCGTGAACGCGTCCCCGGCACCGGTGGTGTCCACCGCGTCCACCTTCACCGACGGCACCCGGGCCACCCCCGAGGCGTCGCCCACCAGCGCACCCTCCGCGCCCAGCGTCACCACCACCGAGCGCGGACCCTCGGCCAGCAGCAGCCGGACCCAGTCCGCGGGGTCCTCGCTCACACAGGCGGCACCGAGGACCACCCGCGCCTCGTGCTCGTTCACGATCAGCGGGTCACAGGCCGCCAGCACCTGGGCGGGCAGCTCCCGCGGCGGGGACGGGTTCAGCACGAAGCGGCTGCCCGGCGCCAGGTTCCGCACCACCTCCACGACCGTCTCCAGCGGGATCTCCAGCTGCGCCGACACCACCCGGGAAGCCTGGAAGAGGCTCGCCGCCGCCCGCACGTCCGCGGGCAGCAGACGGGAGTTGGCGCCCGGCGACACCACGATGGAGTTGTCACCGGACGGGTCCACGGTGATCAGCGCGACCCCCGTCGGGGCCCCGCCCACCAGCACCCCCACCGTGTCGACCCCGGCCGCGCGCAGGGAGTCGAGCAGCAGCCGGCCGTGGCCGTCGTCGCCGACCCGCGCCAGCAGCGCCGTACCGGCACCCAGCCGGGCGGCGGCGACCGCCTGGTTGGCGCCCTTGCCGCCCGGGTGCACGGCCAGGTCGCCGCCGAGCACCGTCTCGCCGGCGGCCGGCCGCCGCTCGACGTCGATCACCAGGTCGGCGTTGGCCGAGCCCACGACCAGAAGGTCGTAGTCGTACATCAGTCGACTCCCCTGAGAGATGACCCGGCGCGGACGCCCGGTACCCGGGGTGTGCGCCCCCTGGGTACGGCCGCCCGCCCGGTCGTCCGTTGTCAGCCGCTGAAGCCGCCCATGTCGTCCTTCGTGACCACCTTCACCGGCACCTTCACCGTAGGCTCCACCTTCTCGCCCCGAACCGCCTCGAGGGCGTTGTCCACGGCGATCCGCCCCAACTGCGTGGGCCTGGAGCAGATTCGACATCACGTCGAGGCACCCGGTGCGCGGTCCACCCGCCGCCGGTCTACGCGGACGGGGAGGAGGAGGGATCCGGAGCCTTGCGCGACCAGAAGTCGGAGTGGAGGTAGGGAAGCCCCTCGGACTTGAACGCCTCCGGGTCGACAGGCTTGCGCGAGGGCTCGGTGACCTTGGATTCGGTGACGCACGGAGAAACTGCGACGAAGTTGGCCTGACCCGCGTACCCGAATTCGAGGGCGACTCGAAAATCGTTCGGGGCGGTGGCGTAGATCGCCGGCATCTCCTTGTTGTCCACCACTGACGTGATCTTGTATCCGTGCTTCTTCCAGTAGCGCTCCACGACACCGAGGAAATTACCCCGCCGCTCGCTCGAGATGATCGTCACCACGGCCCGCCGGCGCGTCACCGATCCGGTGCCGGTGCTGTCGGAACACGTGGATGCGCTGGACGCTCCGGGAATCACCGCCACGGACGGATGGGTCGCACCAAGGAACGCGTCCAGCATTTCCTCTGCCCGGTCACCGGCCTCCTGCATGGTCATGTGGTTCTCCTTCACGGGCTCCTCCTGCCGCCCTTCGTCGGCGCCGTCGCCGACGAAGCCGCAACCGGAAACGAGGAGTGCTGCGGCCAACAGGGTCACGACGCGCGTCTTCATCGGTGTTCGTCCCACTTAACTGGTTGAGCTGCATGCGCGCGGAATGCCGATCGGCAGCGGCGGCCTTGAGCTGCTCCCACTCGTCCCACGCCACGCGTAGACCCCCCCGGGTCGTCAAGAGAGCCGCCGTACCCATGGGCTCGACGGCGGTGATCCACTCCTCGTGAGGAGGCTACTTCTCCGCTGTTCGGGGCCCATCCGTACCGAGCACCAACAGCCCCCGAGTACCTGTACTCAGGCGGTATCCGGCCACCGCCTCACCGGGAACCGGCCGAACTCGGGGCGGCTGCTGACTGGCCATCGGCTACCGGAGATCGCCACCGCGCCACCGCGCCACCGCGCCAGCCGACCCCGACCGCCACCAACCGTTTGCCGCCGAGAGCCCTGGCTGCGGTCAGCACTTTGCCCCCTTGGTCCGGGCAAGGGAGTCGTGACGTGGACGTGGGGCCGCCCGCTTCTTCGGCCAGTGTCGTGCTTCCGCGAGCCGAGTAAAGGGCGCTGCGCGTCGCCTTCGGCGATGGCCCTCCGGCCCACCCTTGACTCGGCCCGCTCCAGCACGGGGTAGAAGCGAGCGGGCAGCCCAGGGAAAGTGGCCGGCTCAGGTTGCCCAGGCCCTCGCGTCGGCCGCGTTCGCATCGTCGGGACGGGACGCGCTCGCGCCTCGCCTGCACGCCGGGTGGGTTTGGCGGCTTCCGGCCCGGTGGGTGGGGCGCCACCTGGCCTCGCATGGACGCCGGGTGGGCTAAGCGGCTTCCGGCCCGGTGGGGGTGCGCGGTCGCGTCTCGTATGGACGCCGGGTGGGTTTGGCGGCTTCCGGCCAGTGGGTGGGCGCGGTCGCGCCTCGCCTGCACGCCGGGTGGGCTTGGCGGCTTCCGGCCCGGTGGGTGGGGCGCCACCTGGCCTCGCATGGACGCCGGGTGGGTTCGGCGGCTTCCGGCGGGGCGGGATGCGGCACAGCCTCACCCCGCCTGTACGCCTGGCGGGGTGAGGCAGGTTGCCCTTGGGAACGGGGAGGGGGGAGCGGTGTGCGGGCGTGGGAACGGGGAGTGGGAAGCGGTACGCGGGTGTGGGACCGGGATGGGAATCCGACCCCGGCGTCCCACGAACCCCTCAAATCACACGCGATGGCTGATTGGCGGATTTGGGTCACCCCGCCATCCCACCCTGCCCGCTGACATGGCCTCTTCCTCCGGCCTCTGTCCCAAACCCACCAATCACGATGGGGAGGGGCGGACGAGTCTCCCCTCGCCCCCGAAATGAACGGCAGCCACCCCGCCATATCTTGGCAAGGCCCGCCCGCAAGCCGCCGAACTCACCCGCGTCCATGCGAGGCGCGACCGCGCCCACCCACTGGCCGGAGGTCGCCAAGCCCTCCCGGCGTGCTGGCGAGGCGCGACCGCGCCCACCCACTGGTCGGAGGTCGCCAAGCCCTCCCGGCGTGCTGGCGAGGCACGACGGCGCCCCCGCCCCCGCCGGGCCGGAAGCCGCTTAGCTCACCCGGCGTCCATGCGAGGCGCGACCGCGCCCACCTACTGGCCGGAGGTCGCCAGGCCCTCCCGGCGTGCTGGCGAGGCGCGACGGCGCCCACCCTCGCCCCCGCCGGGCCGGAAGCCGCCAAGCTCACCCGGCGTCCATGCGAGACGCGACCGCGCCCACCCACTGGCCGGAGGTCGCCAGGCCCTCCCGGCGTGCTGGCGAGGCGCGACGGCGCCCACCCTCGCCCCCGCCGGGCCGGAAGCCGCCAAGCTCACCCG
>NZ_JBEYXJ010000126.1:22876-23088 GCF_040645015.1 Streptomyces sp. NPDC046881
CCGGCGTCCATGCGAGACGCGACCGCGCACCCCCTCCCGCGGTGCTGCTCGGTATGCCTGAGGGCCCGGTGCCGGGCTGGGTCACCGTTGTTTCGGGCTGCTCGCTCGCTTCTTGACCGGGCTGGAGCGGGCCGGGTCAAGGGTGGGCCGGAGGGCCATCGCCGAAGGCGACGCGTAGCGCCCTTGACGCGGACCGTGGAAGCCCGACACTG
>NZ_JBEYXJ010000127.1:0-23057 GCF_040645015.1 Streptomyces sp. NPDC046881
GAGCCAGCGCATGACGTTGTAGCGGACCGGGAGGGCGGCGAGGGCGGCGGTGTCCCAGTCCGTCCGCCCGGAGGGCGGGCCCTGCGGCAGGAGGGACTTTGCGGACACGGCCTAGGGACCGGCTCTTTCCGGCCGGGTCCGGGGCTGTCGGCCGGCGGCCTGCTCCATGGCGCGCGCTGCGACCGACCGACTCCTCCGCCGCCCTGCCCCGCCGGCGCAGCGGGCCTCCGCGTGCACCGCACGGTTCTCGCGGCCCCACCACTCCTCGCGGCGCCCCCGTGGCCGTGAGAGGGGTCAGTCCTCCAGGCTCCGCCGTACGCGCCGGGACGGCGCGAACCGGTACAGGTCGAGGATCTCCGGCGGAGCGGCCAGGCCCGGCCCGCCGGCACGTACCCACGCGGCGATGTCGTCGGTGGCGTCCGGGTCGTTGACCAGTCCGAGCCAGACGGGGTGGCCGCCCGCGGCCCTGCCGGCCGAGGACGGCTGAACGACGATGACGTTGGCCTGCTCGCAGGCGTCGAGGCAGTTCACCGCGCGGATCCGGGCGACCGGCCCCAGCTCGGCCTTCAGCGTGGCGAGCTGGGCGCGGTGGTCGACGCCGGGAACCTTGTCGGTGCCGCAGCAGCAGCCCCGGCAGACGGTCACCGTGCAGGGGGAAGGCCGAGCCGTGGGCTCGTTCCGCCGGCTCACTCGGCGGCCCGCTGCCAGGCCGCTTCGCGCAGCAGCCGCAGCCCGTTGAGGCCGACGAGGACGGTGGAACCCTCATGGCCCGCGACACCGAGCGGCAGCGGCAGGTTTCCGGCCAGGTCCCACACCACCAGGCCCGCGATGAAGACGCCGGCGACGACCAGGTTCTGCACGACCAGTCCGCGGGCCCGCCGGGACAGGGAGATCACGGCGGGAACGGTGGCGAGTTCGTCGCGCACGATCACCGCGTCGGCGGTCTCCAGGGCGAGGTCGGAGCCTGCGCGGCCCATGGCGACGCCGGTGTGGGCGGCAGCGAGTGCCGGGGCGTCGTTGACACCGTCGCCGACCACCATCATCTTCCGGCCGGCGTTCTCCGCGTCCCGGACGGCGCCGACCTTGTGCTGTGGCAGCAGCCCGGCGCGTACGTCCTCGATGCCGGCCTCGGCGGCGAGGCGTGCGGCGGCGCGCGGGTTGTCGCCGGTCAGCAGCAGGGGCGCGGTCCCGGTGAGGGACGTCAGCGCGGCGACGGTGGCGGTGGCGTCGGGGCGCAGCCGGTCGGCGATGCCGAGCACACCCACGGGCGTACCGTCGAGGCTGACCAGTACGGCGGTTCTGCCGCCGTTCTCCAGCTCGGTCGCGAGGGCCGCTGCCCGGGCGGATGCGTCGTCCGTCGCGCCGTTCAGCAACCGGGCCGGTGCCCCGACGGCGACGACGCGCCCGCCCAGGGTGACGCTCACGCCGACGCCCGGTGTCGAGTCGAAGTCCTCCGCCACCGGGAGCGCGAGTCCCCGCTCGCGCGCCGCGTCCACGATGGCGCGTGCCAGGGGATGCTCGCTCGGGTGCTCCGCCGCCGCCGCGAGGAGGAGAAGCTCCTGCGGGTCGCGTCCGGGCAGCGGGCTGAGGTCGGTGACCCGCGGTGTGCCCTCGGTCAGCGTGCCCGTCTTGTCGAGCGCCACCGTGTCGACCTGGCCGAGCCGTTCCATGACCACGGCCGACTTGACGAGCACACCGTGCCGTCCGGCGTTCGCGATGGCCGACAGCAGCGGCGGCATCGTCGCCAGCACGACCGCGCACGGCGAGGCCACGATCATGAAGGTCATCGCTCGCAGCAGCGCGTCGGTGAGCCGCGCGCCGAAACCCAGCGGGACCAGGAACACGGCCAGCGTCGCGGCCACCATGCCCAGCGAGTAGCGCTGTTCGACCTTCTCGATGAACAGCTGGGTCGGTGCCTTGGTCTCGGACGCCTCCTGCACCATGCGGACGATCCGGGCGATCACGGTGTCGGACGCGTCCCGTTCGACGCGGACGCGCAGCGCGCCGGTGCCGTTGAGGGTGCCCGCGAAGACCTCGTCGTCCTTCTCCTTGGCGACGGGCAGGGCTTCACCGGTGATGGTCGCCTGGTCGACCTCGCTCGTGCCGTCCAGCACCCGGCCGTCGGCGCCGACGCGCTCGCCGGGACGTACGAGGATCGTGTCGCCGACGGCCAGCTCCTCGACGGCGACCGTGTGCTCTCCGCCGTCGGCGTCGACGCGGGTCGCCGTGGCCGGGGCGAGATCCAGCAGCCCGCGCACGGAGTCGGCCGTGCGTGCCGTGGCCAGGGCCTCCAGCGCACCGGAGGTGGCGAAGATGACGATGAGCAGCGCCCCGTCCATGACCTGCCCGATCGCCGCGGCACCGAGCGCGGCGACGACCATCAGCAGATCGACGTCGAGGGACTTCTCCCGCAGCGCCTTCAGCCCTTCCCAGCCGGGCTCCCAGCCGCCGGTCGCGTACGACAGCGCGTACAGCGGGCCCCACGTCCACGCCGGAGCGCCGGTCAGCTGCAACGGGAGTGCGAGCAGGAACAGGACGGTGGCCGTGACCGCCCAGCGCACCTCGGGCAGGGCGAGAACACGGGTGCGGCGCCGGGCCGCACCGCCGTCGAGCGCCGGTGCGGCCCTGTCGGTCGACGGCTGGGTGAGGGTGGAGGTCATCGGAGCGCGGGTCCTTCACGGACGGAGGCATGACGAAACAGCGGTCGGCCGGATAGCCGGCGCCACTCCTCCCACCGTACAGGACCACATGAAGAGTCATTCATTCGTTCATGGAAGGCGCTCCGTAGGATGAGGGCCATGGGCCACGGAACCGATGCCAAGACCACCGCCACCGCGCGCGAGCGCCTGGAATCCGTGGGCGCCGCCGATGTGGCCGCCACACTCCAGGCCCTGGCCACCCCCTCCCGCCTGCGCATCCTGGCCCGCCTCCGGGAGGGCCCGTGCGCGGCGACCGAACTCGCGGAGGCCGTCGGCATGGAGCAGTCCGCCTGCTCCCACCAGCTGCGCCTGCTGCGCAACCTCGGCCTGGTCACCGGCGAGCGCCGGGGCCGCTCGGTCATCTACGCGCTGTACGACAACCACGTGGCCGAACTGCTGGAGCAGGCCCTGCACCACGTCGAGCACCTGCGTCTCGGCCTGCGCGACAGTGCGTGACGCGGCACGCTCAGACGGGTTCGGGTGCGGGTTCGGGCTGTGGTGCCGGCGCGGCCGCCGGTTCCCATAGTTTGGTGATCCGTACGTACCCGTAGATCACCGAGGTCATCGCCAGAAGGAGAAGCGGCCCGAAGATCTCCGGGTGCCGTGCCAACTCCATCGGCAGATAGCGGTACGACACCAGCATCACGGCGAAGACCGTGGTGCCATAGGCCACCAACTGGATTCCCGATCGGTCCCAGCCACGGTCGAACGAGCGCAGCGCCGTTTCTATGGTGAGCGCGAACACCACGCCGGCGACGAGATCCGCGCCGTAGTGGTAGCCGAATCCCAGCGTGGCACCGAGCGTGGCCAGCAGCCAGAACGTCCCTGCGTACCGCAGCAGCTGCGGGCCCTTGCGGGTATGGATGAAGATCGCCGTGGCCCACGCCGTGTGCAGGCTGGGCATGCAGTTGCGGGGGGTGATTCCGTCGTAGACCATCGGGTGCGGGACGGTGATCGACGGCAGCGTGTCCGGCCACAGGTTGGCCGTCGCCCACTCCACACCGCCGGTGCCGGAGGCGCCCGGACCGTAGGCGAAGACCGGTCCGACCACCGGGAAGAGCATGTAGATGCCCGGTCCGAGGAGGCCGATCACCAGGAAGGTGCGCACCAGGTGGTGGCGCGGGAAGCGGCGCTCGACCGCCACGTTGCGCAGCTGGTACAGCGCGACGACGACCGCGGCCACCGCGAGCTGCGCGTAGACCAGGTGGAGAAGATGGGGGCCGATCGGGTCGGTGGCCCTCAGGATCCGGCCCGCCAGCCACGACGGGCTGCCCAGGGCGTGATCGGCGGTCGCCACGTACTGGTCGAGCACCATCGGGCGGGCCTTGGACGTGATGAACAGCCAGGTGTCGCCCGTCTTGCGGCCGGCCACCAGCAGCAGGCCCAGGCCGACGCCCTTCAGCAGCAGGACGCGTTCCTGTCCTGTGCGGCGGGTGACGGCGACGACCGCGTACCCCACCATCACCCACAGGGCGCCGTTGCCGAAGGAACGGCCGTCGGTCATCTCGGCGCCGACCGCCAGCCGTACCAGCACGAAGCCGACGTCGATCCCGATCGCGGTCGCGGCCGCGATGAACCGTTGCCGCCAGGTGAGCACCACCATCATCAGCGCCAGACCGCCGTACAGCGGCCCCGGTTTGGGGGCGAATATCAGCTCCCCCACCTGGGTGGTGACCGGCCCCGGTTGGCCGTAACGGCGTGCGACGATCTCCAGCACGATCAGGAATCCGAGAGCCACCACACCTGCCGCGACCCACATCATCGCTCGCTGTTGACGCCATACGGCCAACGCAGTTCTGTCGTTTTTCAGCAGGAACACCCGTGACGCCCTGAATTCAATCGTTTGGCTGTTTTGTTGGGATCGGTTTCGATGGATAAAAAGCGTTCTACGAAAGTTCGAACATGCTATCGGAGCGATCTGCCGTGGCTTACGCGGGTCGGCATACCCGTTCGCGTTGCGGTGCCACCTCGGTGCGGGAGGCGTCATGAGCGTGGGTTCTGGTTCTGCCCCGCGAGGAGGGCCGGAGCACGTAGGGCGGCTGGGGCGCAGGCGCTTCGTCGGGGCGTGCGCCGGGCTCGGACTCGCCTCGGTGACGGCCGCCGCGTGCGACGGGGCCGCTCCCCCGCGCGGGACCCACCCGGCAGACGCCTCCCGGCGACCAGAAGCGGAACGGGACCGGCCGGGGACACCCGGTTGGCGTATCACGTCCCGCGGTCCCGCTCCGGCCGTCGCCGGCTACGCGGACCGGGTGAGCGTGGCGCCGGGTGAGGAGTGCGGACTGCACGTCTCCACGACCGCGGCGTCCTTCCGGGTCTCGGCCTTCCGCGTCGGCTGGTACGGCGGGGCCCAGGCCCGGCTCGTGTGGTCGTCGGAGCGCACCCGGGGCCGCGTCCAGCCGGAGCCCCGCTTCCTGCCGGGCACCCGCACGGTGCGCGCGGACTGGCCGCGCACGCTCACGTTCGGCACGGCCGGCTGGCCGGAGGGCGCGTATCTGCTGCGGCTGGAGGCGGACAGCGGCCACCAGCGCTACATCCCGCTGATCGTGCGCTCCACGCAGGGCACCGACCGTACGGTCCTGATCCACGCGCCGGCCACCTGGCAGGCGTACAACCGGTGGGGCGGCTACAGCCTCTACGCCGGCGCCTCCGGCGCGTACGCCACCCGCTCCCTGGCCGTCAGCTTCGACCGGCCCTACGACGCCGACGGCGCGGAGAAGTTCATGGTGTACGAACGGGCGGCGGTGGTGCTGGCGGAACGGCTCGCCATACCCCTCGCCTACACCACCGGGACCGATGTGCACCGCGACCCCGGGGTGCTGCGCGGCGCGGCCGCGGTCGTCTGTCTGGGGCACGACGAGTACTGGACCAAGGAACAGCGCCGGCACGTCACCGAGGCCCGCGACGCCGGCACCAACGTGCTGTTCCTCGGCGCCAACACCTGTTTCCGCCGGGTCCGTCTGGAGCAGGGCGAGACGCGGCCGGACCGCACGGTGGTCTGCTACAAGTCCTCCGTCCGGGCCGACCCCTGCTACACCACCCGGCCCGCCCTGGTGACCACCGACTTCCGCCGGGCTCCCGCGCCGGATCCCGAGTCGTCGCTCACGGGAGTGCTGTACGAGGGGTATCCGACGGATGCCCCCTACGTCGTCCACGCGGCGGACCACTGGCTGTACGAAGGGACGGGCGTACGGCCCGGCGACGGTTTCGACCACCTGGTCGGCGTCGAGTACGACCGGGTCACGCCTTCGGCGCCCGTCCCGGAGCCGCTGGAGATAACGGCCCACTCCCCCCTGGTGTGCGCCGGCCGCCGCAGTCACAGCGACTCGGCCTACTACACGGTCGGGAGCGGCGCGGGCGTGTTCGCCACCGGCACGATGCGGTGGAGGCCCTCATGGCCGGCACCCCCGACGGTGGCCGGGACCACGGGATGGACGCCCGCACCCGCTCCTTCGTCACCCGCACGACGGAAAACGCCCTGCGGGCCTTCGCCGAGGGCCCCGCCGCCCGTCACCGCCCGTCAGCGCGCCCGAACGTCGGCGAGGTGTACCGAACCGGGGCGTGAGGTGCCGTCCGGGAAGGTCGCGGGGACGCACGGATCGTCGGGGGATGGCGAGGACCGGGTCTGCCGTCTCCGGTCGCCGTCACCACCGGGGCCGGGTGCATGGCCTCCTGGCCGGAAGGGCTCGGCGGGTAGCCTGGAGATCATGGGGGACTGGGTGATCCGGCCTGCTTCGGTGGCGGACGTCGACGCGGTGGCCGAGTTGCGGGCCGTGGTGTTGCGGGCGGACCTGGAGCGGCTCGGGCGGTACGACGAACAGCGGGTACGGCAGCGGCTCCGGGACGGGTTCGCTCCGTCGCACACCTGGGTGATCGAGGTGGGCGGTGCGTTCGCCGGCTGTGTGGCGCTCCGGCCGGCCGAGGACGCCCACTGGCTGGAGCACTTCTATCTGGCTCCGCACCTGCAGGGCGGCGGCGTGGGCGGGGCCGTGCTGCGGGGGCTGCTGGAGCAGTGCGACCGCGATGGCGTCGCGGTCCGGCTCAACGTGCTCCAGGGCAGTCCGGCCCGGCGGCTCTACGAGCGGCACGGATTCACGCTCGAAGCCGAGGATGCCGTGGACGTGTTCATGGTGCGTGAGCCGGGCGCGGTTCACCCAGGAGCGGCGCCAGGGCACGGGCGGGTTCGCGGGGGCGGATGAGCATCGTTCCGGGCTCCGCCCACGCCGAAGGCGGCCCGGCGCCGGTACGTCGGGCCGCCATGGACACGCATCTCACTGGCCGAAGCCGGTGGTCCTGGGCGTCAGCATCGACTACTACGTCCGTCTGGAGCGCGGGCGCCTCGTCGGAGCCTCGGACAGCTGACGTCGCCCGTCAGCTCGCGGTGAGTTGGAAGTAGGCCGTCTCCCGGTAGCCGGCGTCGGGTACGGCCACCTCGACGGTGACGGGAATTCCGGCCCGGGTCGGCTTGAAGCGGACGGGGACGGTTCGCTTCTCCCCCTCGGCGAGCGGCGGCATGAGCAGGGAGGCGGTCCTCTCCCGGTTCAGCACGGTCAGGTCGTAGTCGCTGACGTAGTCGTCGCTTGCCTTGCCGGGGCGGACGACGAGGGGTGCGGGGCCGTACTCCAGGACGCTGTCTTCGGGTAGCTCACCACCGGGGAGCAGTTCGTCGTCGGTGCCGTTCTCGTAGGTCACGGAGAAGGCGTAGGCGCCGCCGGACTCGGCGTGCGGCGGACTGACCGTGACCGTGAGGCCGTCTTCGTACCGGGCCGTCGAGCCGGGGCTGAGCGGCTCGTAGGCGGTGCCCGATGGACCGTCCTGTTCCATCTGACCGTACCCGTCCATCCCCTTCTGCAGGTCGTCCAGCGCCCATGCGCCGTAGCCCAGCAGGGCGACGATGACGATCGCCGCGAAGGCACAGCCGCTGAGCCAGCGGGCTTCGTTCCCGGTTGTGGTGCCGGCGGGGGTCGGGTCCGTGTTCATGCAGGCCAAAGTAGGCGTCGGCCGGGCTCGTGATCATGCGTCGACGTACTCAACTCCGGTCTGAGTAGGTGCGCTTTCTCCCTGCGCTGCGCGAGGGTGCCTCCCACCGGTGCTGAACCTCAGGCGAAGGGCTTCGCCGGCGGTTCGGACAGCCAGTCGCGAGCCGGGTCGTACTCCAGCCAGCGGAGCCGGCCCGCTCGCGCGGCGCAGGCGGCGGTGAGGCGGTTCAGTCCCGGGTGCCCGGTGCCGGTGCGCCACAGCAGCGACCACGCGTACAGCGGTGTGGGGTCGACCAGCGGGACGGAACGCAGCCCGGGAACGTCCGGCAGGGGCACGTCGGCGGGCAGCAGCGAGAAGCGCCGCGGGTCCTCGGCCACCTCGGCGAGGAAGTGGGTGAGGCCCAGATTGACGCTCGTGGCCGTGTCCCGGATGCCGAACCGGTCGGCGAACCGGTGGAGGAAGTCGAGCCGTTCGAGGGCTCCGGGTGCCCACAGCACGCTGCCGCGCAACTGCTCCGGCCGCAGGGCCGGTTCGGCCGCGAGCGGATGGTCCGCGCTCAGGACGGCGTCCACCGGTTCGAGGCGGACGAGGCGGTGCGTCAGCCCCGGGTGCAGCGGGGGGTGGACCCGGCCGAACGCGGCGTCGATGTCGCCGTTCAGCAGCGCCGCCATCACCGACGGCAGGTCGCGGCCGTGCCCCAGCGCCAACTCCCCTGCTTCGTCCGCGACTTCGGCCAGGCTTCGCATCGGCGCGTAGAGGTGTCCCCAGACGTCGACGCGCAGCGGACGGTCCGTCCCGACCGCCGCCGCGACCGCCGCGTCGGCGGCGGCCAGGGTCTGCCTGGCCGGCCGGAGGAAACGCCGCCCGGCCTCGGTGAGGCGCACACCGGTGCCGTCCCGGTGGAACAGCGCGGTGCCGAGCAGGGACTCCAGGCGCGCGATCCTCTTCGACAGCGCCTGCTGGGTGAGGGCGAGGGTTCCGGCCGCCCGCCCGAAGTGCAGTTCATCGGCGGCGCACACGAAGGCCCGTACCTGCGCCAGATCGAGATCCATGATCCCTCAGCCTAGGTGACAACCGACGGTTGTCGGCCGCGCGCGTTCGTTGTTGGATCACGGGGAGGCCGCCGGGGTTGCATGCTCGGCATGCGAAGACTGATCACCGAAACGGTGGACCCCGCCGATTTCGCCGCCGCCCAGTGGACCCGCGCCACCGGGGCGGGCGTCGACCCCCACGAATACCGTCGCGTCACCGAGGGCCTCGCCTCCGTCGCCGACTGGGGACCGGCGTTCGTACGCACCGCACGCGCCCACCTGGAGCGCGCGGAGCAGGCGCGGTCCGCCGTCTCGGCGGGCGGACACCTGCTGACGGCGGCCCGCTGGTTCCACCTGGCCACGCTCGCGCCCGACGGGGAGGCCGGGCGGGCGGCCGCCGAGGCGGACCACGCCCTGGGCCGCGGTCTGGCGTTGCTGGAGTCCGCTGCGCGGCGCGTGCGCGGGGAGGGGTTCACCGGCTGGCTGCGCGGCCCCGCCGACGCGCCGGGCACGGTGGTCGTCGCCCCCGGCCTGGACTCGGCCAAGGAGGAGTTCCTCGACCTGGCGTCCGCGCTGCTGGCCAGGGGTCTGGCGGTGTTCGCGATGGACGGCCCCGGGCAGGGCGTGCTGGCCGCCACGACGACGCTCCGGCCGGACTACGAGCGGGTCGTAGGCCGGGTCGTCGACGCGCTCGGGGTCGCCCGGATCGGTCTCGCCGGCCTCAGTCTGGGCGGCTACTTCGCGGCCCGTGCGGCGGCCTTGGAGCCGCGCGTGGCCGCGGTGGCGACGGTCAGCGGTCCCTTCCGCCTCGACTGGGATCAACTGCCGCCGCCCGTGCGGGACATCATGGCCCGCCGTACCGGAGGGACCGGTGCCGCCCGCGAGTTCGCCCGCCAGGTGGACCTCGCCGCCCTGGCACCGCGGATCGCGGCGCCGCTGCTGGTCGTGGACGGAGGCCGGGACGTCATCCCCGGTGTGACCAACGGTGAGCCACTGGCCCGCACGGCGCCCCGCGGCACGTACCTCCTCGTCCCGCACGGCGATCACCTCCTCGGCAACGCCCGGCCCGACTGGCTGCCCCACCTCGCCGACCACCTCACGCACACGCTGACGGGGGCCGGCGCGCCGCGGTAGCGGTCCGAGTCCCGGGAGGCCGGCGGGCTGCCCTGCGGTCCGGTGGTCAGTCCGCCCGGCCGCCCGGGGTGAACGTGACGGGCAGGCGCGCCGGGCCGCGCAGACCGCCGGGCCGCCAGGCCAGGTCGCTCGGCGGTACGGCCAGGGCCAGGTCCGGGAGGCGGCGCAGTGCCGTTCCCACGGCGAGCTGGCCCTCCAGCCGGGCGAGCGGTGCGCCGAGGCAGTAGTGGATGCCGTGCCCGAAGGCGAGGTGGCCGTTGTCGCGCCGGGTGACGTCCAGCCGGTCGGGGTCGGGGAACCGGTCCGGATCACGGTCGGCGATCGCGGACGCGACGAGCACGGTCGCGCCGCGCGGGACGGTCACGCCCGCGATGTCGACGTCCTCGCGGGCGAAGCGGGCGATGCCGGGGCTGACCGGGCCGTCGTAGCGGAGGAACTCCTCGATCGCGTCGGGGAGCAGTTCCGGGTGGTCCCGTAGCAGGGTCAGCTGGTCGGGGTGGGTGAGCAGCGCGGCGATGCCGCCGCCGATCAGGTTGACCGTCGTGACGTACCCGGCCACCAGCAGCAGGAAGGCCATGGCGATCAGCTCGTCGTCGCTCAGCCGCTGCTCCTCGTCATGGGCGCTGATCAGCGCGCTGAGCAGGTCGTCTCCCGGCCGGGCACGCTTGGCTTCGAGGTGCGCCGTCAGATAGGCGCGCATCCGCTGCCACGCCTCGTCGACGACGGCCGGGTCGGGCATCTTCTCGCCTCTTGTGAGCAGGGCGTCGGTCCACCGCTGGAAGTCGTGCCGGTCGGCCACGGGGACGCCGAGCAGCTCGCCGATGACGGTGACCGGCAGGGGCAGGGCGAAGTCCGCCACGAGTTCGGCCCGGCCGGCCGGCACCACCGCGTCCAGCAGCCGGTCGGTGATCTCCTGGATCCGGGGTCGCAGCTCGGCGACCCGGCGCGCGGTGAACGCCTTCGAGACGAGGCGGCGCAGGCGGGTGTGGTCGGGCGGGTCGGAGCGGAGCATCGTGCTCATGATCGATTCCCGCTCGAACGCGGGCAGCTGTTCGAGCAGGCGGGGGTCCGCGGCGTCCCGGACGTCACTGCTCAGCCTCGGATCGGACAGCGCGGCCAGCCCGTCCTCGTACCGAGTGACCAGCCAGGCGTCCAGGCCCCCGGCGATGACCGCCCGCCGAACCGGACCGTCCTCCCGCAACCGCCGGTAGAGCGGGAACGGATCCGCCACGAAGGCGGGGTCGGCGTAAGGAAGAAGCACCGGCTGCTCACTCATCGCACCTCCCGGACAGACCTCGCATACGGGCCCATACTCAGATTCTCCGACACGCCGGCCGCCCTCGCCCGGCCCACCGCCCGAGCGCCTGGGGCGGGGATCCCGGCCATCCGGGCTGCCCGCGGGGTCTCGGCTGCGGCAGACTTGTGGGATGCGTGATCACTTGGAAGCGTCTTCGGGGCTGTGGTTGCGTCGCTGGTCGGCCGACGACGCGCGGTCGGTGCGGACCGCCTTCACCGATCCGACGATGAGGTGGCAGGCCAACGAGCCGATCACGTCGCCGGACGCCGCTGACCGGTGGCTGGCGGCCCGGGCGGATCAGTGGGCCGCGGGCACCGCCTTCGCGTTCGCGGTCGTCGACGACGCGGACGCCGTGTTGGGCAACGTCGCGGTCGGCGCGGTGGACCGTCGCCACGGGACGGGCTGGGTGTCGTACTGGACGACGCAGCGGGCGCGGGGCCGGGGCGTGGCCTCCCGGGCATGCCGGTCGCTGGCCCGCTGGGCCTTCGACGACGCGGGACTCTTCCGGCTGGAGCTGGGGCATCGGGTCAACAACCCGGCCTCCTGCCGGGTGGCCCGGGCCGCGGGCTTCTCCGCCGAGGGGATCGAGCGCCGGAAACTGGAGTACGACGGCGTGCGCTACGACGTGGAACGCCATGCGCGGCTCGCCACGGACGAGGAGCCTGAGCCGTTCCGGCTGCCCTGACGGGACCGGGGCGGGCCGGGTGCGCATGCGGCCGGAGCCCCCGTAGGGCGCCCCGGCCGGCGTGCGTGTGGGATCAGCAGGCGTCGATGTACCAGACGGGGCCCCAGTCGCCGTGGGCGTCCGAGGAGGGGGCGCCCGGAGTGGTGTAGATCAGCCTCTTGTTCTTGTCGTACATGCGGGCCTTCGTCCCCGCCGACTGGTTGTTATACCAGGAACCGCCGCTGTTCAGGCCGTCGGGGATCTCCTGCAGGTAACAGTCCTTGAACTTGAAGGCCAGGACCTTGAAGTTCGCCTCCTTGTAGCCGCAGAAGTAGTACTTCGGGCAGTCGGACGGAGCCGCCGTCGCCCGGGGCTGAGCAGAGGCGGCGGGGGCGAGCATGCCGGCCAGGCCGAGCATCGCGGCAGCCGCGGCGAGGCCGACCTTGTGTGACGTCCGCACGAAAGATCCTCCCATCTCGTGGACGCACCGCCTGGTGGAGCGGCGGTGCGTTCCGAGCCTGCCCGCCCGCCGCCCCCGGCGTCGTGAGCACCCGGCGCACACTGCTTGGCACGCGGCGCACACACCGATTGACGAAGAAGCGTCTTCCGTCGGCAGCCCGCGACGGCGGACAGTGCTGGGTGACCACGAGCACCACCGGTGACGCCACGGGGAAACGTCATGATGACCGTCCTGGACACCTCCTGCCTGCCGCCCGCCGAGCGCACGACCGCCTGGGCGGAGACCACCGCCCTGGCCCTGGTGACGACCCGCTTCCGGTTCCCCGACCCCGCGAACTTCGGGGCCCACATCCGCGCCATGGCGCTGGGTCCGGTGCAGCTGTCGGCGATCTCGTACGCGCAGCTGGTCTGCTACCGCTCCCCGCGCCTGATCCGCGAGTCGGATCCCGAGCTGTACCAGATCGCCGTCATCACCTCGGGGCGGCAGGGCATCGAGCAGGCGCGGCACCACACCGTCCTCGGCCCCGGTGAGATCGTTCTGTACGACAGCTCCCGGCCCTTCGAAGCGTCGGCGCGCGGCCCGGGCAACTGCGGTTCCCTCGTGCTGCAGTTCCCCCGGCGCCTGATGCCGTTGCCCGACCACGTGGTCGCCCCGCTGTGCGGGACGGCCCTCGGCGCGGCCGACGGTGTCGGGCACGTGTTCCGCCAGACCCTCGCCAGCCTGGCGCAGGCGGAACCCGACCTCACCGCCCCCGACCGGCACAGGCTCGGCACGACCGTCGTCGACCTCGCCGCGGCGGTCGTCGCCCGGCGCGCCGACCGTACGACCGCGCTGCCCCCGGAGACCCGCACCACGACGCTGTACCAGCAGATCACCGCGTTCATCACCCGGCACCTGCACGACACCGGCCTGGGCCCGGCCACGGTCGCGGCGGCGCACAGCATCTCGCCGCGCTACCTGCACCGTGTCTTCCAGGTGCACGGCAGGACCGTGAACGGGTTCATCCGCCGGGAACGGATCGCCCGTTGCCGCCGGGACCTGGCGGACCCCCTGCTGCGGGCCACACCCGTCAGCGCGATCGGGGCCCGCTGGGGCTTCCCGAGGGCCTCCGACTTCACCCGTGCCTTCCGCACCGCGACGGGGATGACACCCACCGAGTACCGGAGCCTGCACCGGCACGGCGACGACGGGACGCGGCCCTAGGGAGCGCGGGTGCCGTCAGCCTCGCTGGGCGGCGATGAGCGCCCGGTACCAGTGGTAGCTGTCCTTGGGGGTGCGCCGTTGCGTGTCGTAGTCCACGCGGACGATGCCGAACCGTTTGCCGTAGCCGAGGGCCCACTCGAAGTTGTCCAGCAGCGACCAGACGTAGTACCCGCGTACGTCGACGCCCGCGTCCAGGGCCGCCCTCAGCGCGGTGAGGTGGTCGCGCAGGTAGGCGACCCGGTCGCTGTCGTGCACCGCGCCGTCCGCGCTCACCTCGTCGTGCTCGGCGGAGCCGTTCTCCGTGATGTGGACGGGCGGCAGCGCGTCGCCGTAGCGCTTCTTCAGTTCCACCAGGAGGTCGGTGAGGCTGTCCGGTAGGACCGGCCAGTCCATCGCGGTGTGCCGCACCCCCTCCAGCCGCACCTCCGCGTACCCGTTGTCCGTCGCCGTGCGCCGCGCCGGGTCGGTCTCCCGGTGCGGGGCGTCGGCGACGACGATCGGCCGGTAGTAGTTGATGCCGAGGAAGTCCAGCGGCTGCCCGATCAGTTCCAGGTCGCCGTCGCGCCGGAAGTCCTGGCCGCTGATCAGCTCGCCCCAGGTCTCCGCCTCGGTCCTCGGGTAGCGGCCCGCGAGGAGCGGCTCGGTCCACACCAGGTTGTGCTGGGTGTCCGCGCGGACGACGGCGGCCCGGTCGGCGGCGGAGTCGGTCGCGGGCAGGTTGCGGTCGAGGTTGAGGGTGATGCCCACGAACGGGTCACCGGCCCGGTCTGGCGCACCGAGCGGCACGCCTACGACAGCCTGCCGCTGTACGTCCGCGAGGGCGCCGTCCTGCCGCTCGCCTCCGACGACAGCCGCCCCGACGGCGACTGGCTGGACACCCCCACCCTGCTGGTCCACCCCACGGGCGCCCCCGACTACACGGCCGAGGCGGCGGTGCCCGACCTGACGGGCGCCCCGGCCGCCGCCTTCACCGTCCGCCGCGAGGGCGCCCGGCTGCGGGTCTCCGCGCGCGGCACCGACCGCCCGTTCACCGTCCGCGTCGCCGGTGGCACCAGCGCGACGGGGACGGGCGAGGTGGTCGCACCGCTCGGCTGAACGGCGAGCGTCGGCCCAGTGTGCGGCACGGCGGCTGCGGGGCCCTACCGGTGCCGGACGGCCCGGGGAGTCGGGTGGAGTGCCGCGGTCGAAGCGCCGGAGCCGCTGGGCGACGCCCACGAACCCGCGGTCGCCCGCAGCCAGTTGCGCGATGCGGCCGACGGTCGCGCCGGAGGGGCAGGGCGTCCCGCGCGCGAAGGCGGTCAGCACGGTCCGTGCTCCGCGCCGGGGCGGAGCGCGGGGACAACCGCACCCGGTCGGCCGTCAGGGATTCACGCGACTTCCGGGGATGGTTATGTGTTGACATCCCGTTCGACGTGACGGATCCCCGGACCCGAAGGCGTGCCGCATGACAGCTGCAGTCGGAGAGAGTGTGCGCCAACTCGACCTCGTGGTGATCGTCGTCTACCTGGTGGCGATCGCCGTGATCGGACTCCGTCTGGCCGGCCGGCAGACGACGTCGAAGGACTACTTCGTCGGCGAGAGCAGCATGCCGTGGTGGACCGTCTCGTTATCCGTGGTCGCCACCGAGACCAGCGTGCTCACCGTCATCAGCGTGCCCGGCGGCGCCTACAGCGGCCAGGGTTTCGGCAACGTCGAACTGGCCCTGGGCTATGTCGTCGGCCGCGTCGTCGTGGCCGCCGTGCTCATCCCGCTGTACAAGCGGGGCGGCTTCGTCAGCGCCTACCAGTACCTGGGCACCCGGTTCGGGCCGCGGCTCCAGGGGCTGGCATCGGTCACCTTCGTCTTCACCCGGCTCCTGGCCGAGGGTGTCCGGCTGTTCGCCTCCGCCATCCCCATCAAGCTGCTGCTCGACGAGTTCGGCGTGCACGCGGACTACCGCGTCATCATCGTCGTGCTCACCCTGATCACCGTCGTGTACACCTACCTCGGCGGCATCAAGGCGGTCATCTGGACCGACGCCATCCAGATGGGGCTCTACCTGGGCGGCGCGGTCCTCGCCATCGCCGTCCTGTCCGCGCACGTCGGCGGTACGGGTCTCAGCCGCGCCCTCGACGCCGGCCAGTTCCGGCTGTTCGACACCGACTTCTCCCTCGCACACATCCTGACCAGCCCGTTCGCCCTGCCCACCGCCATCGTCGGCGGCGCGATCTTCGCCATGGCCAGCCACGGCTCCGACCAGCTCATCGTCCAGCGCGTGCTGGCCACCCGCTCCCTGCGTGACGGCCAGAAGGCGATGGTCGCCTCCGGTGTCTTCGTCACCCTCCAGTTCGCGGCCTTCTCGCTCGTCGGCGCGCTGCTGTGGTCGTACAACGAGGGCAAGAGCTTCCAGGAACTGGGCCTGCACAGCTCCGACAACCTCTACCCGGATTTCATCCTGCACGGGCTGCCCGTGGTGATCTCCGGTCTGCTCGTGGCCGGCATCCTCGGCGCCGCCATGGGCTCGCTGTCCTCGGCGCTGAACTCCATGTCGAACTCGACCGTCGCCGACATCGTCCACAGCATCTTCCGCACCACGCCCTCCGAGGCGTCGCTGCTGCGGCTCGCCCGGGTGATGACCCTGGTGTGGGCGGCGCTGATGGCGGTCTTCGCGTGTGCCTTCAGTACCGGCACCGGCAACGTCTACCTCACGGGTCTGACCATCGCCGGTTACACGTACGGCGCCCTGCTCGGCGCGTTCCTGCTGGGCCGGACCGTGCGGCGCGCCGACGAGGCCGATTCGGTGATGGCGTTCCTGGTGACCGTCGCGGTGATGACGTACGTCGTGCGGGCGGTGAGGATCGACGTCACGACGGCCGGCGCCACCGTCCCGACGGCGATCGCCGCCCAGTGGCTGGTACCGATCGGTGTGGCCGTCACCCTCGCCGTCGGCGGCCTGATGAGCCTGCGGCACCGCGCCCCCGAGCCGGCCGGGGCCCGCGCGAACGATCCCGACCCCGGAGAGGGCCGGGTCACGGCGGCCACCCGCCCGGAGTGACCGCCCGCACCTCGCGTTCCCGACCGACGTCCCGGAGGCAGCATGCCCCAGCCGCAGTCCACTCCGGCCGCCGCGCGGGAGACGCCATGCGGGTGATCGGCCTGATGTCGGGCACCTCCTACGACGCGATCGAAGCGGCCGCCGCGGACCTCACCCTGGACGACGAAACCCTGCTCCTGCGGCCCATCGGGCATCTCTCCGTTCCCTACGCCGACGACCTGCGCGCCCGCGTCGCGGCCTCCCTGCCGCCGGCGGTCACGACCACGCAGGCGGTCTGCGCCCTGGACAGCGGTATCGGGCAGGCCTTCGCCGGTGCGGCCGTGCGCGCCCTGCGGGAGCTGTGCGCGGGCGCCGCGGACCTGGTCGTCTCGCACGGCCAGACGGTGTACCACTGGGTGGAGGACGGCATCGTCCACGGCACGCTGCAGCTCGGCCAGCCGGCCTGGATCGCCGAGGCCACCGGGCTCCCCGTCGTCTCCGACCTGCGCAGCAGGGACGTCGCGGCCGGCGGCCAGGGCGCCCCGCTCGTCGGCATGACCGACACCCTGCTGCTGCGCGGGCTGCCCGGCACGCCCGCCGCGCTGAACCTCGGCGGCATCGCCAACGTCACCGTCCTCGCGCCCGGCGCCGCGCCGCTGGCCTTCGACACCGGCCCCGCCAACGCCCTGCTCGACGCGGCCGTCCACCACTTCACCGACGGCACCGCAGCTTTCGACGCGGACGGGCGCCGGGCCGCCGCCGGACGGGTACGCCCGGAACTCCTGCGCGTCCTCCTGGACGATCCCTACTACCGCAGGCCCGCCCCGAAGACCACGGGCAAGGAACACTTCCACCTCCCCTACCTGGAGCGGGCGCTCGACGCCGTGCCCACGCCCGCCCCTGACGACGTGCTGGCCACGCTGACCCGGCTGACCGCCGTGACCGTGGCCGATGCCTGCCGGGCCCACGGGGTCACCCAGCTCGTCGCCTCCGGGGGCGGCACCCGCAACCCGGTGCTCATGCGCATGATCGCCGAGGAACTGCCCGGCGTACCGGTGCGCCCCAGCGACGACTTGGGCCTGCCCTCGGACGCCAAGGAGGCCCTCGCCTTCGCCCTCCTGGGCTTCCTCACGGTCCACGGCCTGCCCGGCACCCATCCCGGCGCCACCGGCGCCTCCAGGGCCACCCTGCTCGGCAGCATCACCCCCGGCCTGACGCCCCTGCGTCTGCCCGAACCGGCGGCACGGCCGCCGCGCCGACTGCGCATCGTCCCCTGACCGCAGCAAGTCGCTCCCGATTCCGAAACATTCGGGGTGGCGGTTCGGCGTATTCACCTCCCCTCGCCGTCTTCGTGCCATGACCTGCTACTCGGCACTGCCACTCATACCCTTTGAACAGGGGAAACATGGCACGTTCCGGCAACCCTGGTGCACCTAATGTTTCGGAATCATCATCGAAAACATTGACAGTGCATCAGGGCCGCCCAACACTGTCGCCGTTGAGGGGGGTCAGAGCGCGAGGACGAGGAGGAAGCATGAAGGACGCACTCTTACGCCGTTTGCGGCTGCTCGTCAGCAGTGCCTGCACCATGCTGCTGGTCGGCGTGGCCGTGCTGACGCTGCCCGGCACCGCCCGGGCCGACACGGTCGTCACGAGCAACCAGACCGGGACGAACAACGGTTACTACTACTCGTTCTGGACGGACGCCCCGGGAACGGTCTCGATGAACCTGGGCTCCGGCGGCAACTACAGCACCTCCTGGAGCAACACCGGCAACTTCGTCGCCGGCAAGGGCTGGAGCAACGGCGGACGCAGGGCGGTGACCTACTCGGGCACCTTCAACCCGTCCGGCAACGCCTACCTGGCGTTGTACGGGTGGACGTCGAACCCGCTGGTGGAGTACTACATCGTCGACAACTGGGGCACCTACCGGCCGACCGGGACGTACAAGGGCACGGTCACCAGTGACGGCGGCACGTACGACATCTACCAGACGACCCGGTACAACGCCCCCTCCGTGGAGGGCACGAAGACCTTCAACCAGTACTGGAGCGTCCGGCAGACCAAGCGGACCGGCGGCACCATCACCACCGGCAACCACTTCGACGCCTGGGCCCGCGCCGGCATGCCCCTCGGCAGCTTCAGCTACTACATGATCCTCGCCACCGAGGGATACCAGAGCAGCGGCAGCTCCAACATCACGGTGAACGGCGCCGGCTCGGGCGGCGGCGGTGGCGGCACCGGCAGCGGTTGCACCGCGACACTGTCCGCCGGCCAGCAGTGGGGCGACCGGTACAACCTCAACGTCGCCGTCTCCGGTTCCAGCAACTGGACGGTCACGATGAACGTGCCGTCCCCGGCGAAGGTCCTCTCCACCTGGAACGTCGGCTCCAGCTATCCCAGCAGTCAGGTACTGGTCGCCAAGCCCAACGGCAACGGCGACAACTGGGGCGTCACCATCCAGCCCAACGGCAACTGGACCTGGCCGACGGTCTCCTGCAGCACGGGCTGAGGCTCGGGTCAGGGGCAGGGATCCCTCCCCGGGATGTTTCCCTCCCGGGGAGGGATCCGGCCCCGGACGGACCCCTCCGCTTTTCGCGTCGGCCTTCCGGTGTGAGGCTCGACCGTGAGCAGCCGTCTGCGACCCAGGGCTGCGGCACGAGACCCTCGTACCGAAGGAAGACCCACCATGCGCGGAGCAGTCATCCACGCGCCCGGCGACGTGCGCTTCGAGAACCTGGACGACCCGAAGATCAGCCGGCCGACCGATGCGATCATCCGCACGGTGGCCACGTGCGTGTGCGGCTCGGACCTGTGGCCGTACCGCGGTGCGGAGCCCATCGGTGATCCCCACCCGATGGGTCACGAGTACGTCGGCATCGTCGAGGAGGTGGGCAGCGAGGTCACCCACGTCAAGCCGGGGCAGTTCGTGGTCGGCTCCTTCGCCACCTCGGACAACACCTGCGCGAACTGCCGTAACGGCTGGCAGTCCAGCTGTCTGAACCGCGAGTTCATGAGCACCTGCCAGGCCGACTACGTCCGCATCCCCAACGCCCACGGCACCCTGGTCGCCACGGACGAACACCCGACCGGCGACTTCGTGCCCAGCCTGCTCGCCGTCTCCGACGTGATGGGCACCGGCTGGTACGCCGCCCTCGCCGCCGAGGTGAAGCCCGGCTCCACGGCCGTCGTGGTCGGCGACGGAGCGGTCGGCCTGTGCGGTGTCATCGCCGCCAGGGAACTGGGCGCCGAGCGGATCATCGCCATGAGCCGGCACGAGTCCCGGCAGAGGCTCGCCCGCGAGTTCGGCGCCACCGACATCGTCGGCGAGCGGGGCGACGAAGGCATCGCCCGCGTCAAGGACCTCACGGACGGCATCGGCGCCGACTCGGTGCTGGAGTGCGTCGGCACCCCCGAGGCCATGCGGCAGGCCCTGCACTCGGCGCGGCCCGGCGGAAGCGTCGGCTTCGTCGGCGTTCCGCACGAGGTGGCCGTGGACGGTCAGGAGCTGTTCTTCGCCCAGGTCGGTCTGCGCGGGGGCCCCGCGCCGGTCCGCCGCTACCTGCCCGACCTGATCGACCGCGTCCTGTCCGGCCGGATCAACCCGGGCAAGGTCTTCGACCTGACCCTGCCCCTGGACCAGGTCGCCGAGGGCTACAGGGCGATGGACGAGCGCCGCGCCATCAAGGCCCTGCTCGAGCCCTGACCGTCGACGCCTTTCCTGTTGAGATGGCCGGCGGGATCGCCGAGGGGCGGCGTGACCGCGCCGGGGCCGCGGCCGGCCAGCCCGTCAACCGCCCCCGTGCCACGCGGCGGAACGCGACGCTGGTGGGGCAGGTGCAGCACGACAGGCGGCAGACCACGGGAGACGGCGGACGGACATGGCACTGATCCTGGTGACCGGGGCATCCAGCGGGCTCGGGCGCGACACGGCGCATGCGTTGGCCGGCGACGGGCACGACGTGGTCGTCCACGTCCGCAACCCGTCCCGTCTCACGGGCGCGGACGACACCGCCCGGTGGAAGGGGGTCGTCACGGGTGACCTCGCCGACGTCGATCAGATCCGTGACGTCGTCCGGCAGGCCGGCGCGTTCGGCCGCTTCGACGCCGTGATCCACAATGCCGGCGTCCTGCACTCCCCCGACGTGAGCACGGTCAACACCGTCGCACCCTTTCTGCTGACGGCCCTGATGGACAAGCCGGCCCGGCTCGTCCACCTCAGCAGCTCGATGCACCGGACCGGCTCCACGGACCTGCGACGGCTGACCGACGGCACCGCCTCGTACGACGACACCAAGCTGTGGGTCACCGCCCTCGCGCTCGCCTGCGCGTCCCGCTGGGAGGGGACCGCCAGCCACGCGGTCGACCCCGGCTGGGTGCCCACCCGTATGGGCGGAGCCGGCGCCCCCGACGACCTGGTCGCCGGGCACCAGACCCAGGTGTGGCTCGCCACCGGCCACGACGTGACCCCGGCGACCGGCGGCTACTGGTACCACCGGCGGACCCAGGCCCCGCATCCGGCGGCGCAGGACGAAGCGTTCCAGGCCCGGCTCGTCCGGGAACTGGAACGCCTCACCGGCGTACCGCTGGGCTGACGGTCGGCCGACCGGTCAGGGGGCGTGGAAGACGAGGACGGCGTTCTGCCCGCCGAAGCCGAACGAGGTGCTCAGGACCGTGTCGATCCGGCAGGCGCGGGGGACCTTGGTGACGATGTCGAGGTCGATGCCGGATTCGGGCGTGCCGAGATTGGCCGTCGGGTGGATGGTCTGGTGGTGCAGGGACAGCACGCACACGGCGGCCTCGACGGCGCCCGCGGCCCCCAGGGAGTGCCCCAGGACGCTCTTGGTGGCGGTGACCGGCGGCGGCCGGCGGAACACCCGGTGCAGGACCGCGGCCTCCACGCGGTCGTTCAGCGGTGTCGACGTGGCGTGTGCGTTGACGTGGTCGATGTCGCCGGGCGTCAGGCCGGCTTCCGCCAGCGCTGCGCGCACCGCGCGTTCGGCGCCCTCCCCCTCGGGATGCGGGCTGGTCGGATGATGCGCGTCGCTGGTGGCGGCGAACCCCGAAAGGACGGCTTTCCCCCGGGCGCCGCGGGCGCGTGCGTGTTCCGCCCGCTCCAGGACGAGCACACCGGCGCCCTCGCCCAGCACGAAGCCGTCCCGTTCCGCGTCGAACGGGCGCGAGGCACCCACCGGGTCGTGGCACCGGGTGGACAGCGCGCCCAGCCGCCAGAACCCCATGCTGGACAGCGGCCCGCAGCCGCTCTCCGCCCCACCCACCAGCGCGATGTCGCACAGGCCCGCGTCCAGCAGCTGCCGGCCGACGCCGATGGCGGTCGCTCCGGACGCACAGGCGGTGCTGACCCCGAAACCGGGCCCTTTCGCGCCGAGGTCGGCGGCGATCTCACCGGCGGCCATGTTGGGCAGGGCCCGCGGGACCGTGGTCGGTGAGATCTTCTGGTACGCGCCGGACGTCAGGCAGCGCAGGACGTGCACGTCGGTGTCGTGGCTGCCGCTGCCCACGCCGATGACCACGGCGACCCGGTCGGCGTCCCACTCCCCCGGTTCCAGACCGGCGTCCCGGACGGCCTCCCGCGCGGCCACGAGGGCGAGGTGGAGGAAACGGTCGGTGCGCCAGCGCAGCCCCCGCCCGAGCGCGGCGGCGAGTTCCTCGTCCCGGACCCGGCAGCTGAAGTCCACGGGCAGGTCCGCGAGCCCGGGGTCGGTGGACGCCGTAGGCGCCCCCGCGCACAGCCGCCGCCAGGTCGCGTCGGCGCCGACTCCTCCCGGTGTGACCAGACCGATGCCCGTGACGACGGTCCGGGACCTCTTCACGCGTTCACGTCCGCCGGTACGGCGGCCAGGGTGTGCAGAACGGCGCGGGTGGACTCGTCGGCGAACCGTTCCACGTAGTCGGCCACCGCGCCGAGGGTGACCTCGGGACCCGTCGGCATGCTCTCGTCGGTGAGGGGGACGTCGATGCCGGTCTCCTCCTCGACCACGACGAGAAGTTCCGCCAGGGCGATCGAGTCGAGTCCGAGGTGTTGCAGATTGCTGTCGGCACTCAATTGCGCCGGGTCCATTTCGAAATGGCGGACGATGAGACGGACAAGCGTGTCGACGATCAGCTGGTCGGCCAAGAATTCACCCCGGGAAGGAAAGTTCGATTCGGCGGACAGCCAGCAAAGCGCACCCGGGACGGGCGCGCCGGGGAAGCACCGGCGCGTGTCGGCGAACAATGACCGGAGTGGTCTACGGCGCGCAGCT
Source organism: Streptomyces sp. NPDC046881 (assembly GCF_040645015.1). Classification (NCBI taxonomy): domain Bacteria; kingdom Bacillati; phylum Actinomycetota; class Actinomycetes; order Kitasatosporales; family Streptomycetaceae; genus Streptomyces; species Streptomyces sp. NPDC046881. Next base: position 22,745 of record NZ_JBEYXJ010000127.1, read on the forward strand.
CCGCGCGGCGCGCCTGTCCGTGCGGGGTGAAGCGGGGACGCCGGGGAGGCGGGGCAACCCCCGCCATACGGCCACCGCACCGCCGACGGCGACCGCGGCCGCCACCCACGCGCTGCGGGTGAGACCCGCGACGAAGGCGTCCGTCGCGGCGGCCAGCAGCTGGTGTCTCACGGCGGGCGTGGCCTGCCGGCCCGGGCGCGCGGGCGCGACGACGCCGTCCCCGGGGGGGGGGGGCGGACCCTGCAGCCCCGCGCGGGGGGGGGCGGCGGCGCGGCTGTGCCGGGGGTGGGTGGGCAGGTCGGAGCCCTGGGCG
>NZ_JBEYXJ010000128.1:0-22448 GCF_040645015.1 Streptomyces sp. NPDC046881
GGTCGCGCACGGTGGTGGTGATCTCCGGGGCGACCGGGGCGGGCGCCGGGCCGGCCTGGGCCGGGATGTGCACGGTGCCCTGCGGAACCTGCGCGTCCTCCGGGATCGACACCAGCCAGTGGGTGTCCCTGCGCGGGCGCAGGTACAGGGCCCAGTACAGGGTCGCCGCCGCGGTGATGCCGCCGGTCCACAGGAGGTAGGTGGTCTCCTGCTGGGTCAGGATGTAGGCCAGGACGGCGATCAGCAGGACCGGCACGGCGGGCCACAGCGGCATGCGCCAGGCGGAGGTGTGCCGGTGGGAGCCGCGGCGGGCGAGCAGGGCGGCGATCGCGACCAGCAGGTACATGCCGGTCACCGAGACGCCGGTGACGCCGTACAGGGTGTCCAGGTTGACGAAGCAGAGGACCGCGCCGGGGACGCCGACCGCGAGGGTGGCGACCCAGGGGGAGCCGAAGCGGCCGAGCTTGGCGAAGACGGTGTTGACCGGGCCGGGCCAGGCCTTGTCGCGGGCGGAGGCGAACAGGACGCGGGAGTTCTGGATGACCATGACGATGCCCGCGTTGATGATCGCGAGGGCCACGCAGAGGCTGACGAAGGTGCCGACCGCGGAGTCGGACCAGGCCGTCACCATGGAGCTGATGTCCCCGCCGGTCAGTTCCTTCAGGTCGGAGGCGCCCATGGTGATCGCGGCGACCGGCACCAGGATGACCACGGTGGAGATGGCGAGGGTGGCGAGGACCGTGCGGGCGACGTTGCGGCGCGGGTTCTCCAGTTCCTCGGAGAGGTAGACGGCGGTGGAGAAGCCCTGGGTGACGAAGAGGGCGATGGCGAGTCCGGAGACCACCAGCATGGCCGTCACGGTGTCGGTGTGGCCGTGCGCGCCGGCCACCTGCATCGAGACCAGGCTGCCCATCCCGCGGTGGCTGTGCGAGAAGCCCAGCAGGGCGACGACCCCGGCGGCGATGACCTCCAGGACCAGGAAGATGCCGGTGATCCAGGCGTTGGCGCGCAGGTCGAGCAGGCCGGCGAGGGTGGCCAGCAGCATCACGCCGGCGCCGGTCAGGGACGGGTCGAGGTGGACGAGGGGGGCGAGGTAGTCCGCCGTGCCCATCGCGATCACCGGGGGCACGATCATCACGACCAGCAGGGAGAGCACGAAGACCAGCCAGCCCGCGAGCCGTCCGGCCATCGTGGAGACCATGGCGTACTCGCCGCCCGCGCTGGGGATGAGGGTGCCCAGCTCGGAGTAGCAGAACGCCACGGCGATACAGAGGAGGGAGCCGATGGCGATCGTCAGGGCGGTGGCGGTGCCGAGGGAGCCGAACAGATCGGGGACGACCACGAAGAGCGTGGAGGCGGGGGTGACGCAGGACAGCGTCAGCAGGGTGCCGCCCACGACACCGATGGAGCGCTTCAGCCCCGGCGTGGGGGCTGGAGCGGTGTCTGCCACGGACTTCTGGAGCGTGTCGGTCATACGGCGGTTCCGATCGACTCGTGCGACTGAGGGTGGGGCTCGGGAGCGCTATCGCCTCCGGCGGATCGTCGTACGTTCGTCTCGTCCGCTCCCGGCGGTGCATAGCGAACCCCGACGAAAACCGCTGCGTCAATGGCCGTTTACCTTCGGAATCCGCACTTCTGGAAACCGTTACGGCGCATCACTTTCCCAGGCCGTGACGCCCTGTAGGTACATCCATCAAGCCGTAGCCGAATGTGACCTTGCTTTCCAAGGCAATCTGCCAACTACTCCTTCGCCACCCGTTTCGTCCGGGCAAAACGAGAACCGCAGTCGCCGCGTCAAAAAAATGTCAGCCGTCCGGTATCCGGACGGGTAATCCGGTCGCGTCCATGTCAGTGGTGGCCGATAGAGTGCGCCCCGCACAGCAGACGGACAGCTTTGGGGTGGGACATGAGGATGCGGCACACCGGCGCCTGGGCGGCGTTCACGACGGCGGCGCTGGTCGCGGCCTCCGGCTGCGGCACGGAGGGCGCGAAGACGGCCGTCAAGGCGCTCGACAACGCCGACAAGGCGATGGCGGCGCTGGCCCGGGCCACGGACCGGACGGAGGCGCTCGGCTCGGCCGAGGTGCGGATGACGACCGACACCGGCACCAGCGGCCCGATCGCCATGAACGGCACGTACTCCTGGGGCGACGGATACGCCTTCGACGTGCAGATGGACACCAAGGCCGCGAACATGCAGGCGGTGAACCACTCCCCCACGACGCACGTGCTGTTCGTCGACGGTGTCTACTACTACGACGTCGACCGCTTCCCCTCGGGCCCGTACCAGGGCAAGGACTGGATCAAGGTCGACGGTTCGGCGATCTTCGGGGAGAAGGGCGCCCAGGCCCTGAGCGGCGACAGCGCCAGCCCCTCCGCCTCCATGAAGGGCCTGAAGTACGCCAAGAACGTCAAGGACCTCGGCACGCAGACCGTGAACGGGCGGCGCACCACGCACTACCGCGGTGTGATCGACAGCGCGCACATGGGCAAGTGGAAGGACGTCTACGGCGAGGGCAGCCCCATGGGAGCGGCGACCGGCACCAAGTCCATCGTCATGGACGTGTGGGTCGGCCCCGGCGACCTGCCGGTGCGGCTGAAGGAGAAGTTCGGCGTCATGACCGTCAGCATGGACTTCGACAAGTTCGGCAAGACGGCCTCCGTCAAGGCCCCGCCGGCCGCGCGGACCGCCGACCTCACCGAAGTGATCAAGAAGCAACAGCAGCAGGGCTGAACGCGCCGGTGCCCCGCCCTCTCGCGCGGAGGGCGGGGCACCGTGCTGTCCGGCTCAGTGGTTGCGCGGGAAGCCCAGGTCCACGCCCGCCGGGGCGTCGGCCGGGTCGGGCCAGCGCGTGGTGACGACCTTGCCGCGGGTGTAGAAGTGCGTGCCGTCGTTGCCGTAGATGTGGTGGTCGCCGAAGAGCGAGTCCTTCCAGCCGCCGAAGGAGTGGTAGCCCACCGGCACCGGGATCGGCACGTTCACGCCGACCATGCCGGCCTCGATCTCCAGCTGGAAGCGGCGGGCCGCGCCGCCGTCCCGGGTGAAGATCGCGGTGCCGTTGCCGAACGGCGAGGCGTTGATGAGCGCCACGCCCTCCTCGTAGGTGTCGGCGCGCAGCACGCACAGCACCGGGCCGAAGATCTCGTCCTGGTACGCCTTCGCGCTGGTCGGCACCCGGTCCAGCAGCGAGATGCCGATCCAGTGCCCGTCCTCGAAGCCCTCGACGGTGTAGCCGGTGCCGTCGAGCACCACCTCGGCGCCCTCGGCGGCAGCGCCCTCCACATAGGAGGCCACCTTGTCGCGGTGCGCCCTGGTGATCAGCGGGCCCATCTCCGACGCCGGGTCGTTGCCCGGGCCGATCTTGATCTTCTCGGCGCGCTCGCGGATCTTCTCCACCAGCGTGTCGCCGATGGCGCCCACCGCCACGACCGCCGAGATGGCCATGCAGCGCTCGCCCGCGGAGCCGTAGGCCGCGCTCACCGCCGCGTCGGCCGCCGCGTCCAGGTCGGCGTCCGGCAGCACCAGCATGTGGTTCTTGGCACCGCCGAGGGCCTGCACGCGCTTGCCGTGGGCGGAGGCGGTGGTGTGGATGTAGCGGGCGATCGGGGTCGAGCCGACGAAGGAGACGGCCTTGACGTCCGGGTGCTCCAGCAGGCGGTCGACGGCCACCTTGTCGCCGTGCACGACGTTGAAGACACCGTCGGGCAGGCCGGCCTCGGCGAGCAGCTCGGCGAGGCGGACCGAGGCCGACGGGTCCTTCTCGCTCGGCTTCAGCACGAAGGTGTTGCCGCAGGCGATGGCGATCGGGAACATCCACATCGGGACCATCGCCGGGAAGTTGAACGGCGTGATGCCGGCGACCACGCCGAGCGGCTGGCGGATGGAGGAGACGTCCACGCGGCTCGCGACCTCCGTGGACAGCTCGCCCTTCAGCTGGACGTTGATCCCGCAGGCCAGGTCCACGATCTCCAGGCCGCGCGCGACCTCGCCGAGCGCGTCCGAGTGCACCTTGCCGTGCTCGGCGGTGATCAGCTCGGCGATCTCGTCGCGGTGCGCGTCGAGCAGCGCCCGGAACCTGAACAGGATGGACGTGCGCTGCGCCAGCGAGGACCGGCCCCAGGTCAGGTAGGCGTCCTTGGCCGCCGCGACGGCCGCGTCCACCTCCTCGACCGACGCGAACGCGACCTTCGTGGTGACCGCGCCGGTCGCCGGGTCGGTGACCGGCCCGTACGTACCCGACGCGCCTTCGACGGTCTTCCCGCCGATCCAGTGGTTGACGATCTTCGTCATGCCCAGTGACTCCTTCTTACAGATGGCGGCGTCGGGTCGAGACGTGCCGTTCGTACAGCTCTCGTGCCTTGACCGCGGACGATCGGGTCGCGGTCTCGGCCACAGGAACATCCCACCAGGCCTGCGCCGGAGGCGCGCCCGACACAGTGTCGGACGTTTCGGTCTCCACGTAGACACATGTGGGAGTGTCGGCGGCCCGCGCGTCGGCGAGCGCCGCGCGCAGGTCCCGTACGGTCCTGGCGCGCAGCACCCGCATGCCGAGGCTGGCCGCGTTGGCGGCGAGGTCGACCGGCAGCGGGGCGCCGGTGAAGGTGCCGTCGTCCGAGGTGAAGCGGTAGGCGGTGCCGAACCGCTCGCCGCCCACCGACTCCGACAGCCCGCCGATCGAGGCGTACCCGTGGTTCTGCACCAGCAGGATCTTGATCGCTACGCCCTCCTGGACGGCGGTCACGATCTCCGTCGGCATCATCAGGTACGTGCCGTCGCCGACCAGCGCCCACACGTTCCGCTCGGGCGCGGCGAGCTTCACGCCGAGGGCGGCGGGGATCTCGTAGCCCATGCAGGAGTAGCCGTACTCCAGGTGGTACTGGTCCGCCGACCGCGCCCGCCACAGCTTGTGCAGGTCGCCGGGGAGCGAGCCGGCCGCGTTGACGATGATGTCCGACTCGTCCACCAGCGCGTCCAGGGCGCCGATGACCTGCGGCTGGGTCGGCCGGGCGTCGATCTCGCCGGACTCGAAGCAGGCGTCGACGCGCTGCTCCCAGCGCTCCTTGTCCTCGGTGTACTCGGTGACGTAGGAACCGGCGACCCGGTGGCCGTGCATCTGCAGCCGCTCGGTCAGCTCCTCCAGCCCGCTGCGGGCGTCGGCGACCAGCGGGAGTCCGGCCAGCTTGTGGCCGTCGAAGGGCGCGATGTTGAGGTTGAGGAAGCGGACGTCCGGGTTCTCGAAGAGGGTGCCGGAGGCGGTGGTGAAGTCGGTGTAGCGGGTGCCGACGCCGATCACCAGGTCCGCGGTGCGGGCCAGCTCGTCGGCGGTCGCGGTGCCGGTGTGGCCGATCCCGCCGACGTCCTGCGGGTGGTCGTACCGGAGCGAGCCCTTGCCGGCCTGGGTGGAGGCGACCGGGATCCCGGTCGCTGCGGCGAACTCCGCGAGGGCCTCCTCGGCGCGGCTGTGGTGGACCCCGCCGCCGGCGACGACGAGGGGCCTGCGCGCCTCCCGGACCGCCCGGACGGCCTCGGCCAGCTCGGCCGGGTCCGCGCCCGGCCGCCGTACGGTCCACACGCGCGTCGCGAAGAACTCCTCCGGCCAGTCGTACGCCTCCGCCTGCACGTCCTGCGGCAGGGCGAGGGTGACCGCGCCGGTCTCCACCGGGTCGGTGAGGACCCGCACGGCCTGGAGCGCGCCCGGGATCAGGGCCTCCGGGCGGGTGATGCGGTCGAAGTACCTGGACACCGGGCGCAGGGTGTCGTTGACCGACACATCGCCCGCGTACGGCACCTCCAGCTGCTGCAGGACCGGGTCGGCGGGGCGGGTGGCGAAGACGTCGCCGGGCAGGAGCAGCACCGGGAGGTGGTTGATGGTCGCGAGGGCGGCGCCGGTGACGAGGTTGGTCGCGCCGGGGCCGATCGACGTCGTCACCGCGTGCGTGGACAGCCGGTTCGACTGGCGGGCGTAGCCGACCGCCGCGTGCACCATGGACTGCTCGTTGCGGCCCTGGTGGTACGGCATGACGTCGGCGTACTCGACCAGCGCCTGGCCGAGGCCGGCGACGTTGCCGTGCCCGAAGATGCCCCAGGTGGCGCCGATCAGCCGCTGCCGCTCGCCGTCGCGTTCGGTGTACTGGGCGGCGAGGAAGCGGACCAGTGCCTGGGCGACGGTCAGCCGGATCGTCATCGGTAGCCCCCTGTGGTCTCGGTGTGGTCGGGGTGGAAGCAGATCCGCCACTCGCGGGTCCGGCCGGGGCCCGCCATGACGTTCAGGTAGTACATGTCGTGTCCGGGCTGGGCGATGGACGGGCCGTGCCAGCCGTCGGGGACGAGGACGGCGTCACCGGAGCGGACCTCGGCGAGGACGTCCGAGCCGCCTTCGCGCGAAGGAAACACGCGCTGGTACCCGAGACCGTTCGGGCCGTCGATCTCGAAGTAGTAGATCTCCTCCAGCTCGGACTCCTCGCCCGGCCGGTGCTCGTCGTGCTTGTGCGGCGGGTACGAGGACCAGTTGCCGCCGGGGGTGATCACCTCCACGGCGATCAGCCGGTCGCAGTCGAAGGAGTCGGCGGAGGCGAAGTTGCGCACCCTGCGGGCGCAGGTGCCGCTGCCGCGCTCCTCGACGGGGACCTCCGGCGCGGGGCCGTAGCGGGCGGGGAGTCGTCGCTCGCACTTCGCTCCTGCCAGGGCGAAGCGGCCTCCCGCGCCGGAGGCGATCAGGACCCGGGCGTCCCGGGGCGCGTACGCGAAGTCGGAGACTCCGCTGAACACGCTTTCCCGGCCCAGGAGTTGGAACTCGTCCTGCTCGGCTGACGCAGTTTCAATTTGTACGGTACATCCGCCTTCCAGCGGAAGCACGATCCACTCACTGTCGCCGGTGGTGAACGTATGGCTGCCACCCGGCGCCAACTCCACGACCCGCAGGCTGCTGTGGGTCCAGCCGGCCGCCTCGGGGCCGATGTCGACGGCGTACCGGGCGTTCGCGGTGGCGCCCCTGGGCAGATGCAGATCGGTGCTGGTCATGCGGCCCTCACAGCAGTCCTACGGCGGTGTCCACGGCGGCGGCCACATCGCCGTCCGCCGGGTACAGCAGCGAGCGGCCGACCACCAGGCCGCGCACGGTGGGGAGTCGGAGCGCGCCGCGCCACTTCTCGTAGGCGGCGACCTGGTCCTCGGGCGAGTCGCCGATGTCCCCGCCGAGCAGCACGGCGGGCAGCGTGGAGGTCTCCATGACCCGGGCCATGTCGTCGGGGTTCTCGGTGACGGGCACCTTCAGCCAGGTGTAGGCGGAGGAGCCGCCGAGGCCGGAGGCGATGGCGATGGACCGGGTGACCGCCTCGGCGGACAGGTCGTTCGCCAGTTTCCCCTCGGGGGTGCGGCGGCTGATGAACGGCTCCACGAACACCGGCAGCCGGCGCGCGGCCATGGCGTCGATGGCGCGGGCGGTGGACTCCAGGGTGGTCAGGGAGCCCGGGTCGGCGTAGTCGACGCGCAGCAGCAGCTTGCCCGCGTCGAAGCCGAGGCGCTCGATGTCCTCGGGGCGGTGGCCGGTGAACCGGTCGTCCAGCTCGAAGCTGGCGCCCTGCAGTCCGCCGCGGTTCATGGAACCCATGACGACCTTGTGGTCCAGGGCGCCGAGCAGGAGCAGGTCGTCCAGGATGTCCGCGGTGGCGAGGACGCCGTCGACGCCGGGCCGGGACAGCGCGAGGCAGAGGCGTTCGAGCAGGTCGGCACGGTTGGCCATGGCGAGCTTGCGGTCGCCGACGCCGAGCGCGCCACGGGCCGGGTGGTCGGCGGCGACGATCATCAGCCGGCCGCTCTCGTTCAGCAGGGGCCGCCGGGCCCGGCGAGCGGCGGCCTCGGCGATCGCCTCGGGGTGACGGGTACGGATACGAACGAGTTCCCCGACATCCACGCGGGTGCCTGCGGCGCTTCGACGGGGGGCGACCCCGGCACCCTCGCGGACAGCGGTGTGGCCGCCTTCCCCGGGCAGCCCCGCCACGACGCCCGGGCCGGAGGACGCAGCGTCCTCACGGGCAGCGGTCGCGCCGCCTCCCCGGGGTGGCCCCGCCACGACGCCCGGTCCCGAGGCCGCAGCACCCGTCGCGCCAGCCTCCCCGGACACGTCCGCCTGAGCATCCCGACCGGAGGCCGCAGCGTCCTCGCGGACAGCGGTGACGCCGCCTTCCCCAGGCAGCCCCGCCACGACACCCGGGCCGGAAGCCGCGGCGCCGGCCTCCCCGGAGCCGGGGCCTCCGGCCGGGATGGGGGCGGTGCCGGAGTCGCCCTCGGGGCGGGTGCCCGTGACCCGGCCGGCCCTCACAGCACCGCTCCGGCGTCGAGCGCGGCGGCGACCTCGTCCGGGGTCGGCATCGCGGAGGAGCACTCCAGGCGGGAGGCGACGATGGCGCCGGCCGCGTTGGCGTGCCGCATGATCGTCTCCAGGTCCCAGCCGGCCAGCAGGCCGTGGCAGAGGGAGCCGCCGAAGGCGTCGCCGGCGCCCAGTCCGTTGAGGACGGTGACGGGCAGCGGCGGGACCTCGGCGGACTCGCCCTCCCGGTTGACGGCGAGGACGCCCTTGGGTCCCTGCTTGACGACGGCCAGTTCGACCCCGGCGTCCAGCAGCGCGCGGGCGGCGGCATGCGGTTCGCGCACGCCGGTGGCGACCTCGACCTCGTCCAGGTTGCCGACGGCGACGGTGGTGTGGCGCAGGGCCTCGGCGTAGAAGGGGCGTGCGCTGCCGGGGTCCGACCAGAACATGGGGCGCCAGTCGAGGTCGAAGACGGTCGTGCCGGTCCTGGCCCGGTGGGCGAGGGCCGCCAGGGTCGCCGTGCGGCTGGGCTCCTCGCTCAGGCCGGTGCCGGTGACCCAGAAGATCCGGGCCTCGCGGATGGCGTCGAGGTCCAGCTCGTGCGCGTCGATCTCCAGGTCGGGGGCCTTGGGCAGCCGGTAGAAGTAGAGCGGGAAGTCGTCCGGCGGGAAGACCTCGCAGAAGGTGACCGGGGTGGGCAGGCCGGGGACGGCGGTGACCCAGCGGTCGTCGACGCCGAAGCCGCGCAGCGCCTCGTGCAGGTAGGTGCCGAACGGGTCGTCGCCGGTGCGGGTGATCACGGCGGTGTGCCGGCCGAGCCGGGCCGCGGCGACCGCCGCGTTCGTCGCCGACCCGCCGAGGAACTTGCCGAAGGACGACACCTGGGCGAGCGGGACACCGGTCTGCAGCGGGTAGAGGTCCACTCCGATCCGCCCCATGGTGATCAGGTCGTAGGCCATCGGCTTCCCTTCGTCACGGCTCTCCCCGGCTTTCTAGTCCCGCATGCCGAGCGCTGTCAATATTTTGTCCGGACATTCGGACCAGCATCGCACCGCCCACTCTGTAGTCATCGCGTCACAAATACCCCCTTCCTGTCACACATGTCGCACCTACGCGCGCCCCACGTCACACATGGTCAACAGCCGTTCACCCGCGGTCACTCTGCGTCGTTCAACGGGGCACAGGCTTGGTGATCGCCAGCGCAGCGCCCGGTCCCCCCGGCGGCCCTTCCCGGTCGCCGCCGTGGCGCGCGCGGGGAGGTGCAACGCATGACCGACCGCAGGCTCTGGTCGTACAAGGAGATCGCGGCGCACATCCGGGTGCAGCCGGACACCGTACGGTCCTACCGCAAGCACGGGCTGCTGCCCCCGCCCGACCACGTCGAGGGGGGCAAGCCCTACTGGTACGCCGACACGGTCCGCGCCTGGGTCGCCTCCCGCCCCCGCAACCGCGGCCGCAGGGACGACTGACCCCGGCCGCCGGAGCCGACGGCCGACCGGGGGGGCAGGCCGTCAGCTCCGGGGTTCGATGACCGTGACGCCCGCGCCCGGCGCCGTACCCATCGCGGCGAGAGCCGCCGGGGCCGCGTCGAGCGTGATTGTCCGGGTCACCAGGAGGTCCGGGCGCAGGACGCCGGAGCGCACCAGCCGGAGCATGCCGGGGTAGGTGTGCGCGGCCATGCCGTGGCTGCCGAGGAGCTCCAGCTCCAGGGCGACCGCGCGGGCCAGCGGTACCGGGGTGGTGCCGTCGGCCGAGGGCAGCAGGCCGACCTGGACGTGCCGGCCGCGGCGGCGCAGGCCGTTCACGGAGGCCGCGCAGGTGGCGGGCGAGCCGAGGGCGTCGAGGGAGAGGTGCGCCCCGCCACCGGTCAGCTCGCGGACGGCGGCGGCCGGGTCGGTCACGCCGGACGTGTCCAGGCACGCGGCGGCGCCGAACTCCCGCGCCAGGTCCAGGGCCCCGGACGAGACGTCGACCGCGACCACCCGGGCCCCCGAGGCCGCCGCGATCATCACCGCCGACAGGCCGACCCCGCCGCAGCCGTGCACCGCGACCCACTCCCCGGCCGCCACCCGGCCCTGCTGCACCACGGCACGGAACGCGGTCGCGAAGCGGCAGCCGAGCGCGGCGGCGGTGCCGTACGCCATGTCGTCGGGCAGGGCGACGAGATTGACGTCGGCGTGGTCGAGCGCGACGTACTCGGCGAAGGAGCCCCAGTGGTGGAAGCCGGGCTGGGTCTGCCGCTCGCACACCTGCTGGTCGCCCGCCACGCAGGACGGGCAGGTGCCGCAGGCGCACACGAACGGCACGGTGACCCGGTCGCCGGGCCTCCAGCCGGTCACCCGCGGACCCACCGCCTCCACCACCCCGGCGAGCTCGTGCCCCGGCACGTGCGGCAGCGTGATGTCCGGGTCGTGTCCCATCCAGCCGTGCCAGTCGCTGCGGCAGAGGCCGGTGGCCTCCACGCGGACGACCACGCCGTGCTCCGCGGGCTCCGGGTCGGGTACGTCCCGTATCCCGGCCGGCTTTCCGTACTCCTCGAACACCACCGCGCGCATGCCTGCTCCTTCCGGGACCCTGCGCGAAGGCTAGGGCCTCTCTTCCGGATCCTGCCGACCCGAGGCGGCGGTTCGCAGCCGCTGGAGGCCGCGGGGATGACGACGAATGTCGCGGTCGTACGATGCTTTCAACGGTCAACACCGTTCGCACGCCGCCTGATTGCCGCCGGGTGGCGGTTCGCTTCGCCGTTCGAGACGTCACACATCCCGATGAAAAGCCGACGACACAGCGACCACCGCTCGCACACGGCTCTCCGTTGATCAAGCTGGTGTCTCGTGCGAAGGAGACGCCACTGTGCGAATTTCTGACATTCAGCGCTGCGAGGTCCGGCCCGGGCGGCTCGTCGAGTGGACGTTCAGCCCGGCGACCATCACGGCGGCGTCAGCACTGCCGGCAGACCCGCGGCCGCCGGCGTACATCCAGGAGTCACACGTCAGAACCGCACGATCGGTACGCGCAGACGGATTGTTCGTACCGACATGGCTGGGCACGGCGTTCGACCTGCCGGGTCGGGCCGACCTCGACGCACTGGAACGTGCGTTGCGCAGCTGGACGGTGCGGCACGAGACACTGCGCAGCGGCTTCCGGTGGGCCGGCGACGAGTTGCACCGGTTCACGCTCGCCGAACACGACGTGTCGCTGCACCGTGAGGTGATCGGCGACTTCACCGACGCCGAGGCGCTGGTCCGGTACCTCCAGGCACGGTTCGATGTGGCGGCGGACGCGCTCGGCTGGCCGAACCTCATCTACGCGGCCGTTGTCCGCGACGACTCCACCAGCATCTACGCGGTGTTCGACCACACCAACGTCGACGCCTACTCCCTCCACCGGATCCCGGAAGAGATCGACGAACTGTACACCGCGGGCGTCACGGGCCGACCCATCAGCCCTACAGGGGTGCGGAGTTACGTGGACTTCTGCGAACAGGAGCGGGCGAACGCGGACGGGATCGACGACACGCACGCGATCGTCGCGCGCTGGCGGGAGTTCATCGGCAGGTGCGACGGGAGGCTCCCGGAGTTCCCCGTCGACCTCGGCCTGCAGCCCGGCAGCGCACTGCCCACCCAGAAGCTGATGCGTGAGCCGCTCCTCGACGCGGACGCAGCCGCCGCCTTCGAGGAGCGTTGCCGGCCACACGGCGGCAGCCTGGTGGGCCTCCTCGCCGCGACCGCCGTGATCGTCCACGAACTCGGTGGGCACCCCTACTACCGCACGGTCGTCCCGTTCCACACCCGCCTCAAGACCGCGTGGTCGGACTCCGTGGGCTGGTACGTCGGTGGCGCGCCGATCGAGGTGCCCGCGACCCGGGACTTCGACGACGCGCTCACCGCCGTCCGGGCCGAGCTGCGGGCGAACCGCTCACTGGCGCGCATCCCGCTGGCCCGTGTACTGCGCCTGCTCGGCGCCGACTTCCGCCCGAGGTCACCCGACATGTACTCGATCGTCTCGTACGTGGACACCCGCCCCATCCCCGGCTCGGCCCACTGGACCGAGAAGAAGGCGTACGGACTGATCCGGGTGTCACACGGCGACCAGGTGTGCGTATGGGTCAACCGGCTGCACGAAGGACTGTGGCTCGCCTGCCGTTACCCGGACACCGGCGTCGCCCGCACGAACGTACGGCGCTATGTCGAAGGGCTGCGTGACCTGATCACCTCCGTATCGGCGCGCGACGACCTCCGGGTCGCGGAGCCGGCGTTCTCCTGACCCAACCGTCGCGCGTTCTCGCCGAGTTGCCCGCTCACGCATCACCTCATGACACGGACGTCCGGCACGGAACGACCTCGTCGTCACTGCTAGTATCTGCGCGGTAACAATCGGCAACCCAGCCTCAACGGACAAGCAAAGAACCGAGGGTTCCATGCGCAAGTTTCAGCAGGTCGTGATCGCAGCAGTGGCGGCCGGCGGCCTGTCGGCCATCGGCGCCGGCACCGCCATCGCCGACACCTCCGACGGAGGGCCGCAGGTCAACGACCTCTACCGCCCCTACCAGGAGTGCAGCCCGCAGACGGTGTCCGAGAACGACATCCCGGTCGCCGTCCTCGGTCTCGCCGACACCATGGACACCACCTGCGGCCAGTACAACAACGCCTTCACCGGCTGAGCTTGGCGGCACCACCGCGCGCGGCGCTCGGCGGAACCCTGCGAGGTGAGCCACCCCCCACAGGGTCCCCGTTCCCCGGCCGCCATCCGAGCGTCGAAGACAGAGCCCCGGCGCGGCCGGCGTCCGGGCACCCTTACAGAGGGAAATCGCATCACATGTTCGACACGAAGAAGATCGTGGCCGTCTCGGGGCTGCTCGGCAGCCTCGTCCTGACCTGCGTCGGCGCCGCCCACGCATACGCCGCAAGCGGCCCTGGGTTCTGCACCAGGGACCTCATGGGCGGCCTCACCTGCACGCAGCGGATCACGGGCGAGATCCCCGAAGACGGCGTCATCCCCCACCAGGAGAACTGTCAGAAGGTGGAGCCACTGACCCTGCCCGCCGCCCTGGGCAACGGCCAGGTGCGACTCGGCCCCGAGGTGACCTGCTCCCCCACGACAAGGGGAGTGCCCGAAAAGACCGACAACCGGCCGGAGTCGCCCGGCCTGTGGGGTTGACCCCCGCAGGCCGAGGTCGTCCGGCCGACGCTTCACAACGCCGGTACGGCAGACGAGGGACCCTCGCGACATGTGGAGTGCAGATCCTGAATAACTACTCAGCGTGCGTATAAGCTCACTTCGAGTAGTCAAGCCGGGCAACGCGTCCGGGTCAGAAAGGGTCAAACATGCGCAAGTTTCAGCGTGCTGCAATCGTAGCGGCGGCGGTCATGGGGCTGTCCACCCTCGGCGCCGGGGTCGGTTTCGCCCACGGTGGCGACGACGCTCCGGGGGTCACCGCCGTGGCCAACTCGTCGGCGAACGCCGTGGCCGTCGGTGGCGACTTCGTGCAGCCGCAGGACAAGGACAAGTACGAGGGCCAGCCGGAGGAGCAGGGCAACGCCGGACCCGAGCACGAGCACGAGCAGGGTTACGGCGAGCACGAGGGCGAGTGACGACGTAACGGAGCCCATCCCACCGGTGCCACGGTCGCTCGATCCGTTCGACGGTGTGCCGAGTGACACTCCATGACCAAGTCAGCCCGGACGCGCGGCCATCCAACGCCCGCGTCCGGGCTGCCGCCATCCCGCCCCTGCGCTCGGCTCGCGGTGCGCCCCGGTACGGGATGACCTGTTCGGATCTTCTCGGGCCCGGGCGCACGCCGATCAATGGCGCAGGCGCCCGGGCCTCCGTCGTAAAGGAAGGCAACACATGTTCAATCTGCAGAGAATCGCCACCGTCTCAGGGCTCGTCGGCGGTTTGGCCCTGGTGTGCGTCGGCGCCGGACACGCGTACACGGACGCGAATCCGGGTGACTGCAAAACCACTGCACAGGGGGGCACCGTCTGCGTTCACCAGAGCGAGACCCGGATCGACAAGGACGACACACACACGCTCAGGCAGGAGCAGGACTGCTCGACGGCCGACCGGCCGCGCGTGGTGTTCCCGGAGGACCGACTGACGGACAGTGGGTCCGCCAGCGTCGGACAGGTGGTGGACTGCTCCAACAGGGCGGAGCTGCCCAAGGGTTTCAAGAAGCCGCACATCGAGTTCTGAGCAGTGTCGGCGAATGCCGGTCCGGGATGTTCCCGGACCGGCATTTCCATTACCGGGAAACAGGCCTGCCGGCCACCGGCCAAAAACAAATTCCCGGTACCGCGGCCGTGGCCGGGGTACCGGGAATGGATGACGCTCTAGCCGCCGAAGCTGTTGTTGCAGCCCATGGTCGAGCCGATGTGCGTGGCCTGGGCCCCCGGGTTGCCCTCGCCGTTCGCCAGGTTGCCGCCGAGACCGTTGGCGATACCGACTTCCCCGAGGATGTCGAGGTTCAGGTCGTGCGATGTACAGGTGCTGCGCTGCTTGACGTCGAAGGTGTCGCCGCCCTTGCCCCAGCCCTGGTCGGCGTGGGCAGCGCCGGCACCCAGGAGCCCGACGCTCCCGAATGCGGCGACGAGGACGGCAGCCATGCGAAGCTTGTGCATGTCATCTCCCGTGAAGTGAGGGTTGATCCGATCTGTGAATGATCGGCTTTCGTGCGTTTGCGGACTGGTACGTCATGCCCCGAGCAGCCGGCGGCGCTCTGAAATCCCACCATTGTCGCCGCCCGCTGGGCCTGTCGGTGTGCGCAAATGGTCCCGGCACCCTGCCTGATGCTCGGTTGCCGGGACCATTGATCGTCCTGCGTCTGCCGCGCCGGACAGAACTCTCAGAGGGCGCTGTTGTTGCAGCCCATCGTCGAGCCGATGTCGGTGGCCTGGGCCCCCGGGTTGCCCTCGCCGTTGAGGGCGTTGCCCAGCACGCCGTTGAGCAGGCCCACCTCGCCGAGGAGGTCGAGGTTCAGGTCGTGCGACTTGCACTGCGAGCTCTGCGTGATGCTGAACTTGTCGCCGTGCTCACCGCCCTTGCCGCCACCCTGGCCCGCGTGGGCCGTGCCGCTCACGAGTCCGATGGTGCCGAGCGCGGCGACCAGGACGGCAACGTTGCGAAGCTTGCGCATGTCATCTCCGATGGAATTGGTTGAGTGCGATCCGTGATCGATCGACCCGTCTCAGTTACGGAAGACTAATACGAAGTATCCCAAAACGGACAGCGGCGCGCCGATTTCCTGAGCAGTCGACAGAATGACCCGGAAGGCCGAATCGGATGCGCCAAGTCCCGTCGATCAGTGGTCCGAAAGGCCCGCACCGGAGTCGGGATGGCGGCCGTCCGGCAGGCTACTGGCGCATGGCGGTCGCGCTGGCGAGGGAGTTCGCCTGACTGTTGGCCTGGGTGCAGTCGACGCCGCGCGTCTCGGACGCCGCGAGCAGAGCGACCGGGATGTTCGCGTCGAGCAACGTCTGCGGGCTGCACTCCTGGTACGGCCGGAACAAGTTGTTCTGGTGCACCGGGGCGCCCTGTTGCGACTGCGGGGCCGGCGAGGAGACCTGCGGGCTGATCTGCGGGTTCAACTGCGGGTTGAGCTGCGGGGCGATTTCCGTTCCCCGCTGCGGGGCCGCCTGCCGCGGGGCCGGTGAGCCGTACGTCTGCGCGGTCGCCTGAGACGAGGTGGCCGCGGCGGCCTGGGCGTCCGGCTGGGAAACGGGAGGCGGGACAACCCCGTTGTAGGCGGCGGGGGCGGCGGAGCTGGGGCCGGCGCCGACGGCGGAGAGACCACCGGCCGCTGCGACGACGAGCGCGACTTGGTGAAGCTTGCGCATGGAATCCTCGGCCCTTCATTGACCTGTGCACGGAACCTGGTGAAATGCTGACGCGGCAGCAAGTTGTCACTGTTCTTGCTGCCTTCTGCCGCGGCGACGATGCATCGCGCTCGGCTCCTGAGGAACGAGGCGGGAGCGGACTCAGATACGGGAACCCCAAGGGGGGTCACCCATTTGCCCCAAAGACACGGGGAGCACCGCGCCGCTCGTCGCGGGGCAATCGGGTGACGGCTGTCCAGGACCGTGACCACAGCGAGGAGCCGTCGTTCCAACGGGGAGAGGGGCAGCGGCCGTTCACCCGAAGAGGGGTGAGCACATTCGCTGTCGGCTCCGACGCGAAGTCCGCGTGCTACTCAGCATTACCGCTGCTGACCTTTTGGTGCGAGTACCACACACGCCGCACGCGTGACCGCGCTGAATGCACTGTTTCAGGTATCGAAGGGCCGAGGGTTTCATGCGCAAGCTTCACAAGGCCGCGCTCGTTGTAGCGGCGGCCGGCGGTCTGTCCGCCATCGGCGTCGGCGTCAGCCATGCCGACACGCTCGGCGGACCCGGCAGTCCCGCTCCGGCGCCGGCTCCCGAGTATCCAGCTCCCCAGTACGCACAGCAGGCGCCTGCCCCTCAACTGGCCCCGCCACCCCAGTACGCACAGCAGGCCCCCCCTCCGCAGTACGCACAGCCCGCACCCGCCCCCCAGCAGGCACCACCTCCCCAGTACGCACAGCAGGCTCCGCCACCCCAGTACGCACAGCAGGCCCCCCCTCCGCAGTACGCACAGCCCGCACCGGCCCCCCAGCAGGCACCGCCACCCCAGTACGCACAACCGGCACCCCCTCCGCAGTACGCACAGCAGGCTCCGCCACCCCAGTACGCACAGCAGGCCCCCCCTCCGCAGTACGCACAGCCCGCACCCGCCCCCCAGCAGGCACCGCCACCCCAGTACACACAAACGGCACCGGCGCCACAGCAGCAGACCGGCTACGCCGCAGCCTCGGCCACATCGCAGGGAACGGCACAGGCCTCCACCACGCCGTACCCGCAGCAGGCTGCTCCCCCCCAGCCGGTCCAAGCCGCTCCCCCGCAGCCGGCGCGCGTGGTGCCGCAGGTGATGCCCCAGGTCATGCCGCAGGTCGCCCCGCAGGTGGCGGTGCCGCAGGCATTCGCTCCGGCGCCCCCGGCTCACGTCACCCCGCAGGTGAACCCCCAGGTGAACCCGCAGATCAACCCGCTCGTCAATCCGCACATCACGCCGGGGAGCGTCCCGGAACTGGCCCCGGTCGGTCTCGGGCAGGTCGCGGCGCCACCCGTCGGCCAGCTCGGACTTCCCCGGCTCGGCTGACGCCTGACCGACATCATCCGAAAACCCGACTCGATCTGATGCAGATCGCGTTCCCTCAACCAACGGAGAACCAATGGGCAAGTTCCACAAGGCAGTCCTCGTGAGCGCCATCCTCGGCAGCGTCGGCTCCCTCGGCGCGAACACCGCCTTCGCGCACGGTGAGCCGGGCCACGACGTCGACATCACGCAGGGCATCGAGTGCCGTTCGCACGACATGAACATCGAGGTGATCGGAAGCATTGGCGCCGTCACCGGCCTGGCGGGCAACCTGCTGAACGGTGAAGGCAACCCCGGCGCGCAGCAGAACCACCTCGGTTCGGACATGGGCTGCAACAGCCAGGCGTTCTGAGGGCCTCGCCGCCCTCGGCTCGGGCACGCACAGATCATTCCGTCGTGGCCACGTCTCATGCCATCGCGTGTGGCGTGGCCTCGTGGTCTGTGCGTGCCTTTCGCACGACGCGTTGTGGTCGGCCGACACCAGCGGCGACCACAACGCGTTGCCGCGTGGGCCGATCCGTGCGGTGAGACGTGTCAGGGCCCCGGGATCCACAAGAATCCCGGGGCCCTGGCCGAAGGGAACGCACCCCTGCAACGACACCGCACGCCTGGAGTCACGCCTGCTCTCCCGGTCCGGCACCTCGTCTCGCCCGGTGGCCGGTCAGCCAAGGGGACAGCAGACGCTCCGTGAGGGCTGCGTGAGCGCACGCGGCCCTCTGTTTCCGGTACCGGGCCGGCGCACGTCGCCTGTTCCGCACTGCGGGTCCGGGAGAGGGCACAGCGGGCCCGCAGCACGTGTCCGGACCGGGGCACGCCCCGGGAAGCAGGGAGCCACCTCAGCGGGCGTGGCCCCCACTGAAGCGGCGGTACAGGATTCCGCCCGTGACGATGAGCGCGGCGCTGCCCGCAAGGGCGGGGGCCGTGAGGTCCGCTCCGGTGTGGGCCAGCGAGGACGCCACGGGGCGCGGGGCGGGGTGGGACCGGACGGGAGCCGAAGGCGTGGCAGCCCGGGGCTTGGGGACCGAGGAGTGCCGGACCGGCGAGTGCGGGGACTGGATCGGGTGGTCGCCGGATTCGTTGGCCGAGTGGTTCCCGAAGACCGGGTTGCCCACGCCGACCACGTTGACGCTGTTCCCGGAGAAGTTCACCGGCACGTCGACCGGCAGCTGGAGGTCGTTGCCCGACAGCAGCCCGGGTGAGTCCGCGGTGCTGCCGTGCGCCCACGCCCCGCCCGACGCGGCCGATCCGCCGCCGGCGGCTTTCGCCGCGCCGCTGGTCCCGGCACCGCCGGCCTTCGCCGTGCCGCTCTTCCCGCCACCGGCGGCCTTCGTCGCGCCACCGTTCACACACGTGTTGCCCGCGGCCGGATTGAGCAGTCCCACCACGTCAGCGGTGTTGCCGCAGATGTTCACCGGCACGTGCACCGGGACCTGGACGTTGTTGCCGGAGAGCACCCCGGGGGAGCCGGCCGCCACTGCGTCGGCACCGGCCCCGTCGGCCGCGAAGGCGGCGGACACCGGGAACGCCACGACCATCGCGCCGGACGCGGCTGCGACGGCGAACACACCGTTTCGGGTAGTCCGTCTCATTGGTTTCCTGCCTTCCTGACATCATCGCGGGCACTCACCCGCACCCCCATAAAACGGATGTGCCCCGTCCGGAGTTATGGCGTGCGGCCCTCCAGTTGCTCCCGGGGCGGGAAATCGCCCTCCCAGCACAAGCGGATTCCGCGTTGCCTGATACCCCCTAGGGGTATAGTGTGAGAAAGCGTGGGACATCCCCAGGAACAACACCGACCCCGAACACCTCGACGAGGAGTAACGACATGACCGCCCACACCGACACCCCGGGCTCCGTCACCACCGTCTACAAGGTGACCGGCATGAGCTGTGGCCACTGCGAGGGCTCCGTCTCCGGCGAGATCTCCCAGCTCCCGGGCGTCAGCTCGGTCAAGGCCGTGGCGTCGACCGGCGAGGTGACCGTCGTCTCCGCGGCCCCGCTGGACGAGGAGGCCGTGCGCGCCGCCGTCGACGAGGCCGGCTTCGAGCTGGCCGGCCAGGCCTGAGGAAGACCCTCCGTTTCCCCGACCGGGCCGTACCGACCAGCTGATACTGGCTCCGTACGGCCCGGTCCGATGTCTGGAGTCCGGACATGACCAGCACCACCGCAGAGACAGCCGCCGTCACGGACGCGACCGCCGAGGTCGAGCTGCTCATCGGCGGCATGACCTGCGCCTCCTGCGCCGCCCGGGTCGAGAAGAAGCTCAACCGGATGGACGGCGTCAGCGCCACCGTCAACTACGCCACCGAGAAGGCCAGGGTCACCTACGCCCCGAGCATCCAGGTCGCCGACCTGATCGCCACGGTGGAGAAGACCGGCTACACCGCCGAGGAGCCCCCACCGCCGGAGCCCGCGCCCGAGAGCGCGCCCGAGACCGTGCCGGGCACCCCCGAACGGGACGCCGAGCTCGGCGCTCTCCGGCACCGCCTGCTCGTCTCCGCCCTGCTCGCCGCGCCCGTGGTCCTGCTCGCGATGATCCCGGCGTTCCAGTTCGACAGCTGGCAGTGGCTCTCGCTCACCCTCGCCGCGCCGGTCGTCGTCTGGGGCGGATGGCCCTTCCACCGGGCCGCCTGGACCAACCTGCGGCACGGCGCCGCCACCATGGACACCCTCGTCTCGGTCGGCACGCTCGCCGCGTTCGGCTGGTCGCTGTGGGCGTTGTTCCTCGGCGACGCGGGCATGCCCGGCATGCACGACGAGTTCCGCCTCACCGTCTCCCGCATGGACGGCGCCTCCACCATCTACCTGGAGGTGGCCGCCGGGGTCGTCGCGCTGATCCTGCTCGGCCGCTACCTGGAGGCCCGCTCCAAGCGCCGGGCGGGCGCCGCCCTGAAGGCCCTGATGGAGCTGGGCGCCAAGGACGTGGCGGTGCTGCGGGACGGCCGCGAGGTACGGGTCCCGGTGGCGTCCCTGGCCGTCGGCGACCGGTTCGTCGTACGGCCCGGCGAGAAGATCGCCGCCGACGGCACGGTCGTGGAGGGCCTGTCCGCGGTGGACGCGTCCATGCTGACCGGCGAGTCGGTGCCGGTGGACGTCGGCCCCGGCGACCGGGTCACCGGCGCCACGGTGAACGCGGGCGGCCGGCTGGTCGTCGAGGCCGCCCGGGTCGGCGCGGACACCCAGCTCGCCCGGATGGCGAAGCTGGTGGAGGACGCGCAGAACGGCAAGGCCGAGGTGCAGCGGCTCGCCGACCGGATCTCCGCCGTCTTCGTGCCCGTCGTCATCCTCATCGCGCTCGGCACCTTCGGCGTCTGGCTCGGCGTCACCGGCGACACGGTCGCCGCGTTCACGGCCGCCGTCGCCGTACTGATCATCGCCTGCCCGTGCGCGCTGGGCCTCGCCACGCCGACCGCGCTGATGGTCGGCACCGGCCGCGGCGCCCAGCTCGGCATCCTGATCAAGGGCCCCGAGGTGCTGGAGTCCACGCGCCGCGTGGACACCGTCGTCCTCGACAAGACCGGCACGGTCACCACCGGCCGGATGAGCCTGCAGGCCGTCTACGTCGCCGAGGGTGAGGACGAGAAGGAGCTGCTGCGGCTCGCGGGCGCCCTGGAGCACGCCTCCGAGCACCCCGTCGCCCGCGCGATCGCCGCCGGCGCCGAGGAACGCGCCGGCGCGCTGCCGGCCGTCGAGCACTTCGAGAACGTGCCCGGGCGAGGCGTCCGCGGGCGCGTGGACGGCCGTGAGGTGGCCGTGGGCCGCCTGTACGACGAGCTGCCGAAGGACGTGGCGCGCGCGGCCCTCGAGGCCGAGCAGGAGGGCCGTACGGCCGTCGTGGCCGGCTGGGACGGGCGGGCCCGCGGGGTCCTCGCCGTCGCCGACGCGGTCAAGGAGACCAGCGCCGACGCGGTCCGCGAGCTGCGCGCGCTGGGCCTCACGCCGGTCCTGCTCACCGGGGACAACCGGACCGTCGCCGAGGCCGTCGCCCGGCACGTCGGCATCGACGCGGCGCAGGTGTACGCCGAGGTGCTGCCCGAGGACAAGGTGGACGTCGTACGACGGCTGCAGCGCGAGGGGCGGTCGGTGGCGATGGTCGGCGACGGCGTGAACGACGCCGCCGCGCTCGCCACCGCCGACCTGGGCCTGGCCATGGGCACGGGCACGGACGCGGCGATCGAGGCCGGCGATCTGACGCTGGTGCGGGGGGACCTGCGGGTGGCCGCGGACGCGATCCGGCTGTCCCGGCGGACGCTGGCCACCATCAAGGGCAACCTGGTGTGGGCCTTCGGCTACAACGTCGCGGCGCTGCCGCTGGCCGCCGCGGGGCTGCTCAACCCGATGATCGCGGGGGCGGCCATGGCCTTCTCCTCGGTGTTCGTCGTCACCAACAGTCTGCGGCTGCGGGCCTTCCGGTGAATCGGCTCCCGCGGTGACCGATGTCCCGGTCCCCCTGGAGTCCGGCGCGCGCCTCACATAAGCTCTTCACAAGGCTCGCGCATCATCCTTACGCTTGGGTCCCGATCGGCGTATCGGGGCTCTTGCGCACCTATAAGGACATATGCAAGAGACGCAGATCACAGTGATGCGAACGTAACCATCGAAGGGGTTCGAAGGTCTAAGTTGGCGATGTCAGACCAGCGTCTTGGGGGGCGCTGACTGGCATCTGGGGATGTCTTGGGGGACTTCCTCAGAGATGCGTTGCCGGGGCACGTACACCGGGGAGCTTTGAGCGGCCCTCCCAGCGTGCGTTGTCCCGGCAGACCGCACCGCATCACTGGAGTACGGCGAGTTTTGCTCGTTGTGCTCAACGACAGCGAATTCAGGCGCTGTCCTCTCCGAGCGCCCGGCCGGATCCCGTGGGGGGAATCCGCACCGGGACATGGGAAGGCGCCCTGGACGTCGGCCCGTGGGGGTGATATCTCGCAAGGCGGCGGGATGCAGGTCCCCCGTCGGCTCAGCGCGACGGACGAG
>NZ_JBEYXJ010000129.1:0-22208 GCF_040645015.1 Streptomyces sp. NPDC046881
ACTTCCTCCGCGCCCGCGGCCCCCGTCAGCCCGCGCCCCCCCGGCGTTTCTCACCGCCCGGGGCGCTCGGGGGGGGCCCCGTCCGCTGTGCCGGGAGCACCAGGGCTGTCAGGCGGGGCGGGCCGCACCGTGGCGCCTCCTGCGGGGCCGGGCCTCCGGCGCCGGCGCGGTGTGCGCCCCCGGCTGCCGGGCCTGCCTGAGCTGCCGGTCGATGCGCCTGTCGCGCAGGACTCCGAGCGCGGAGGGCAGGACCAGGAGGACCAGGATCCCGAGGGTGGCGAGCATTCCGATCAGGCCTTCGATCTGGTTTCCGTTCATGGACACCACTGTCGCGCCGGATGCTCCTTACCGGCAGTGGCAGGACTGCCGTAGACCCTCGAATTACTGCCACCGGCGAGGCACACTGGCAGCATGCTGAAGAACGTGGCCGCCGTGCTGCTGGACGGGGTGCACCCCTTCGAGCTGGGTGTCGTGTGCGAGGTGTTCGGCATCGACCGCAGCGACGACGGGCTGCCCGTGTACGACTTCGCCGTGGTCTCGGCGGAGGGGCCCGAGCTGGGCACGCACTGCGGGTTCACCGTGTCCACGCCCTACGGCCTGGAGCGGCTGGAGGAGGCCGACCTGATCGCCGTACCGGCCGGTGAGACCTATGCGGAGCGCGAGTATCCGCCGGAGCTGCTGGCGGCGCTGCGGCGGGCCGTGGACCGCGGCTCGCGGGTGCTGAGCGTCTGCTCCGGGGTGTTCGTGCTGGCCGCGGCCGGCCTGCTGGACGGGCGCCGGTGCGCGGTGCACTGGCACCATGCCGAGCAGCTCTCCCGGCGCTTCCCCCGGCTCACGGTCGAACCCGACGTGCTGTACGTGGACGAGGATCCCGTGATCACCTCCGCCGGCACCGCCGCCGGGATCGACGCCTGCCTGCACCTCGTGCGCAAGGAGCAGGGCCCGGAGGTGGCCAACAAGATCGCCCGCCGGATGGTGGTGCCGCCGCACCGGGACGGCGGGCAGGCGCAGTTCATCGAACGGCCGCTGCCGAAGGCACCCTGCGACACGGTCGGGGAGGTGCTGGCCTGGATGGAGGCCCACCTCGACCAGGAGGTCACGGTCGAGCAGCTCGCCGCCCGCGCCCACATGGCGCCGCGCACCTTCGCGCGGCGCTTCCAGCAGGAGACGGGAACCACCCCCTACCGCTGGATCCTGCGCCAACGGGTGCTGCTGGCACAGGAGTTGCTGGAGGGAACGGACGAGACGATGGACGCCATCGCCTGGCGCACCGGGTTCGGTACGGCCGCGGCGCTGCGCCACCAGTTCCTCCGGGCGCTGGGCACGACCCCGAACGCCTACCGACGCGCGTTCCGGGGCCCGCAGGCCGCCTGAGCGCGCGCCGGCACCGGGCCTACCAGGGGATCGCCCGCAGGAGCAGGTTCTGCGGGCGGAGCGTGATGCCCACGCGGGTGGTGTCGTCGGACCCGCCGGCCTGCTCGAAGCGGTACTTCGCCGAGACCGCCGCGGTGATCAGGCTGAGCTGGGTCATGGAGAAGTGGTCGCTGGGGCACTTGCGGTTGCCCACGCTGAACGGGCTCATGGCGTACTTCGGCACGTCCTTGGCCCGCTCGGGCAGCCAGCGGTCGGGGTCGAAGTCGAGATGACGGGCGTAGGAGCGGCCGTCGCGCTGGATGGCGTACGGGCTGTAGACGATGTCCGCCCCGGCCGGTATGCGATAGCCGCCGAGTGCGGTGTCGGTCACCGCGCGTCGCGTCAATATCCATACGGCGGGCCTGAGCCGCATGGCCTCGACGACGACATTGTTGGTGTGCGTGAGTGAGCGGACGTGCTCGAATCCGACGGGTCGGCCACCGGTCACGGATTCGACCTCGG
The DNA here is from genome assembly GCF_040645015.1 of Streptomyces sp. NPDC046881. Lineage (NCBI taxonomy): Bacteria > Bacillati > Actinomycetota > Actinomycetes > Kitasatosporales > Streptomycetaceae > Streptomyces > Streptomyces sp. NPDC046881. The sequence continues at coordinate 1,876 of NZ_JBEYXJ010000129.1, forward strand.
TCCGTACCTTCTCGGCGTGTTCCGGGTGTTCCGCGAGGACCTGCAACAGCCACATGATCGTGGACGCCACTGTTTCGCTGCCGGGGGTGAGTATCGCGACGACCTGATCGTGGATCTCCTGTTCCCCGATGGGGTCGCCATTGTCGTCCTTCGCCTCCAGCAATGCCGTCAGCAAATCGTCCGGCTTTTGACCAGATGCCCTCCGCTCGGCGACGATCTCGTCGACCAGCAGATGCAAATCGGCCAGCGCCCGGTTGAATTCGCGGTTGGCCGGGAACGGCAGCCGGTAGAGCGGTCCGAGCGGGATCACCATCCTGCGGTACATACCGCGGAAGACGGTGGCGAGGTCGAGGCTGAGCCGTTCCGCGCGCTCGTCCATGTACTCGCCGCGCAGCAGGCAGCGGGCGGCGATGCGGACGGCGACCCGGAAGGACTCGGAGGTGCAGTCGACGGTCTCGCCGGGCCGCCAGCGCTCGGTCAGCGCGTGCGCCTCCTCCTCCATCACCGGGCCGTAGTGGGGCAGGGCGTCGAGCCGGAACGCGGGCTGGATGGTGCGCCGCTGCCGGCGGTGCCGGGGGCCGTTCGCGGTGGCCACGCCCTCCTTGCCGAGCAGGCCCTCCAGGGACTCCCACAGCGGGCCGTCGATCTTGAAGTCGGGGCTGAGGGCCAGGGCTCCGGTGAGGTCCGGCGTGGTGACGGCGTACACCGTCTTCGGGCCGAGCTTCAGGCGTACGACGTCTCCGTGGTCGCGCAGCCCGGACATGAAGGCGAGCGGGTCGCGGACCAGTTTCAGGCCGTGGCCGAGGACCGGTACGGCCCCTCCGGCCAGCGGTGGTTCGCGCAGTTCGGGCCGCTCCGGGGTGGCGGGGGTCCGGGGACTCACCGACTCGACGGTCATTTCTCACCTGCCGTTTCGTTCGTGACGTACGGGGGCGTGGAGCGGTCGTCCCAGCTGTCGACCATGTAGCGGCCGGACTCGTGGTGGAACCAGTAGACGGAGCTGAACCAGTTGCGCATGGCGCCGACACAGGACCGGACGGCGGCGCTCAGTTCCTTGCCGCGGACCGTTCCGTCGTCGAGGTCGCGGGCGAATGCCAGGGCTTTCCGTTCGGCGACGAGGAATTCGCTGATGCATTCCTCGACCCGCCGCCTGACCTCGTCCACCGCTTCTTCGAGGGTCAGCCCCGCATGAGTGATGAGGCTGATTCCGAGATTGTGCACCTCGTCGCCCGCTATTTCTTTCGGCAGCGAGCAGAGGTCGTTGTACCAGGCGGCGAATTCCTGACTGAGGAGTGCCGCCCTGCGGTACGCCGGATTTCTCCGTACGGTGTCCGGCAGTTCACATCCGGCACTGGGTTCGAGCAGGTCCGTCCATATCCAGTGCGCGAAGGTGAGGCGGCGCAGGGCGAGGTACTCCTCGACGCCGGGTATGTGTCCCCGGGTGCGGTTGCGGAATTCCCGGTCGTAGGCCTCGATCACCGCGTGGAAATGCCGGGCGAACCGCTGGTTCCAGCTGCGCGACAGGAAGCCGTACAGCCGCAGCACGCTGTCCGCGAAGCCCGCCACCAGCGGGTCGGGGTGGTGCAGGTGGTGCCTGGGTGCGTCGAGAGCCGCGTGCAGCCGGTACCGCAGCCGCCGCCAGTCGCCCGCCCGGCCGTGCACGATGTCGCGGTCGTGGCGGTCGTCCCAGACGAAGAACCAGGCGCTGTAGTCGGCTATGGCCTGCAGGACCTCGTCGGAGGCGTCGGTGTAGTAGCCCGCCATGAGGTCGGTGTAGCACAGTCCGTCGGCATATTCCTGCACCTTGGCCGACGGCATGAGCCGTTTTTCCAGGAGCCAGGCGCGTGTCTTCTCCTGGAGTCTTGGCCAATACGGATGCAGTTGCCGGGGAAAGGCGGACTCGATCACCGGGAGCGCCAGCGAGGGTGGGACTACGACCGCCGTCGGCGTCGCTGTGGTGCTGTGTGGGAAAGCTTGCACAGAACAAACCCCTCTCAGCCGCCAGGAAGCGCACACCCCTCCTGTTGTGCCGGGCGTGCGCCGTTGCGTATCCCCGCACTTCCATTCAGCACCACAACTGACCGCTGTGGGAACGGATTTGCTTCACTCACTACCCCACGGTGCCGAGAATCCCCCCTGCGTGACTGATTAAGGATCACTAGGGGCCCGTAAGGGATCGCTTGTACGACGCACGTTCGAGCGAACCGCGGCAGCACGAAGGCGCCCGGCCAGGATGATCCCGGCCGGGCGCCCCGAGTGCGCGGTGCCGGTCAGTCGTTGGCGACGACGGGGTAGCGTGGCTCGTTCTCGGCCATCTGCCGCAGGGCGTCCTTGCGGTCCCGCTTCGACAGCCGGTCGATGTACAGGTAGCCGTAGAGGTGGTCGGTCTCGTGCTGCAAACAGCGCGCGAAGTAGCCGGTGCCGCGGACCCTGATCGGGTTGCCCTGCTCGTCCTGCCCGGTCACCTCGGCGTAGTCCGGGCGCGGGAGCGACGCGTAGGCCGTGGGGACGGACAGGCAGCCCTCGTTGCTGTCGTCGAGCCGGCGCCGCTCGGCGGGCAGGTCGACCAGCTTGGGGTTGCACACCACGCCGACGTGCCGGACGCCCTCGTCGTCCTGGCAGTCGTAGACGAAGACCTTCAGGTCGACACCGATCTGGTTGGCGGCCAGGCCCACGCCCTCGGCGGTGCGCTGGCTGGCGAACATGTCGGCGACCAGCTGGTGCAGCTCCTCGCCGAAGTCGGTGACGTCCTTGCACTCCTTGTGCAGCACCGGGTTGCCGACGACCGTGATCGGCCGCGAGGTGCCGCGCTCGCGCCAGGCCTGCTCGCGCTCCTCGCAGTCCTCCGTGTCGACGACATAGCCCTCGTCGTCGACGGGGAGCACGCCCGCGTGCTGCTGATCGGTGTCCTGCTGCGCCATGACCGACGTACGCCTTCCTCAAAGAACCGGGGGAGATGTTGCTGATACAGGGTACGGCGCCTGCTCAGCAGACCTCTTCCAGATCGCGCCAGTCCCGCGAGTCCGGGCTGTCCGCGACCCACCCGTCCAGCAGCCCCCGGACCAGCGAAGCCGGCGCGGCCACCCCGCACTCCCGCTCCGGCACCCACAGCTGCCCGTCCGTCCGGTGTCCCAGCGGCCCGGGGTGCCCCGGCTCGCTGTGGTCGTGCGGGTCGAGGTGGACGCCCTCGCCCTCGTCCGACGGCATCCGCGACTCGCTGCACATCCGGCACAGCAACCGCACCGAGGACGACCAGTCCTCCGCGGCGAACCCCGCGTCGGCGGCCAGCTGCTCCAGCGCGTCCCGGTCGGCCTCGGTGGCCGCCTCCAGCAGCACCACCCAGGTGGGCACGGGCGACGGCGCCCACAGCTCGATCTCGTCGAAGACCGGGTAGGAGTGCCCGGTGGAGGTGGTGCGCTCGCCGTGCGGGACGCCGTCGTGCAGCACGACCTCGCCCCAGCGCCGCCCGGACGAGGGAAGCGGGATGGAGAGCACCTCCAGCCGGGCCGGGTCCAGCCGGCGGCCCCAGACCACCTCGGCCTCGCCCTCCGGGGAGAGCCGTACGGCCGCGCTGCCCAGCTCCATGCCGACGGGCTCCGCGGCGGCAGCGGAGCCCCCGGGCACCTTCAGTCCGTACGCCTGCCAGGCGCGGCGGGCCAGCGGCCAGTCCTGCAGGGCGGTCGCGGCGATCCCGACGTTCCACCAGTCGGGCGCCCCGGTCTCCCGGTCGAGCAGGGCGACCGCGCGCAGTCCGGCCGCGCGGGCCTGCTCCCAGTCGTGCCGGAACTTGTGCAGCAGGGCCAGGTTGAACCAGGACTCCGACAGCCAGGGTTCCAGGTCGGCGGCGCGTGTCAGCAGCTCGCCCGCGTCCTCGTACCGGCCGTCGCCGATGAGTGTGAACGCCCGGTCGGTGGCCTGCCGCCAGGAGGCGGAGGGCCGGTGCCGTCCCTTGCCGAAGATCCTCACGATTCCCGCCTGCCAGTTCCATTTCCCGCTGTGGGCTGGCTTGTGCCCCCGGACACCCTCTCCCTCGCATCCAACCACGTGCGGCGGGAAAGGCGCTCATTACCCATGGGTTACCCAGCCTGGCACGGGGTCAGACAGTCCCGTTCTCCGCACCGGCACCCGCTCACGGCTGCCCGGGGGCCGGGCCAGCACCCGGGCGAGCGACTCCACCACCTCGGGAGAGTAGTCCCCGGCGGTGCCGAGGCGCAGCTCCTCCAGCGCGCGCAGGGGGCCCTCGGGACCGGCGTCCCGGGTCATCTCGTCGTAGGCGTTGACGGCCCGGACGATCCGGGCGGCGAGCGGCTGCTCCCGGCAGGGGTCGGCCTGCCGCTCCACCACGACGGCGACGGCCGCGTCCACGCCGGTCTGCCGGACGACGGCCCCGCCGAGCAGCGCGATGCGCCGCTGCTCCGCGGCGGGCAGGTCCGCGGTGGCGCCGCCGGGGACCGGGTCGACCAGGCTGAGCTGGCCGATGTCGTGCATCAGGGCCGCGTACTCCAGGACGGTCAGTTCGGGGCCGGTCAGGCCGAGGTCCCGGCCGACGGCCTGGCTGAGCGCGGCGACGCGGTGGGCGTGCCCGGCGGGGGTGCAGCCGGCGATCTCGGTGGCGCGGGCGAGGGAGGCGATGGTCTGCCGGTAGGTGGCGCGGACGGCCGTGTACCGGCGCAGGGACAGCTGGACGAGCAGCATGGGCAGGCTGAACACGGGCAGCGCCCACAGGCCGACGACGGCGACCGCCAGTGCCATGACCGCGCCGGTCGCGCAGACGGTGGAGCCGATGCCGAGCAGCCCGCGCAGTTCCTCGCGCAGCAGCGGGCCGAACGGCCAGCGGGTGCGGCTGTGGGCGAGCGCGGCGGCCAGGACGGCACCGCACAGCGAGGTGAGGGCGAGCAGGGTCAGCAGCAGGAGGGCGTAGGCGGGTCCGCCCCAGGAGGCGAAGACGCCCTGGCTGTAGAGGGGTTGGAAGCAGACGGCGGCGAAGCCGACGGTGAGCAGGCGGCGGGCCAGGTGGTCGACGGTGGGGCTGGCGCCGGACCAGATGTGCGGGACGGCGCCGAGCACGGTGGCGACGAGGACGACGGTGACGACCTGTGCGGCGTCCTGGTGGCCGGGCCGCCCGGCGTCGGCGCCCAGCAGGGCGTACGCCAGGGAACCGGCGGCACCGAGGGGCGCGGCCTGCCGCCGGGCCTGCGCGTCGCTCCACCGGGTCAGCTCGCCGACGGTTATGAGCACCCCGAAGGCGAGCGCGACCCCCCGGTCGTCGAGGCCGGTCCACAGGGTGACGGCGAGGGAGGCGGCCGCGACGAGGGCGGCGGCGCCGTGGATGAGCCGCAGGGGGGTCATCGGGGCACCCCGGTGCCGGCGGCCCGCTCGGCCGGCGGGCCGTCGTGGGCCGGTTCGTCGGCGGTGACCGCCGGGTGCCAGCCGGAGCGGGCCAGGGCACGGACGAGCGCGCCGACCATGCGGGGGTCGAAGTGCTTGCCGGCGCAGCGCTCCAGTTCGGCGACGGCGGCCTCGACCGGGCGGGCCCGGCTGTAGCAGCGGGTGGAGGTCATGGCGTCGAAGGCGTCCGCGACGGCGACGATCCGGGCGCACTCGGGGATCCGGTCGCCGGCCAGGCCGTACGGGTAGCCGCTGCCGTCGAGCCGTTCGTGGTGGTGGAGGATGGCCGCGCGGGCCTCGCCGAGGAAGGAGATGCCGCGGACCATCTCGTGGCCGTACTCGGGGTGCAGCTCGATGATCCGCCGTTCCTCCGGGGTGAGCGGCCCGTTCTTGCGCAGCAGCCGGGTGGGGACGCCCAGCTTGCCGACGTCGTGCAGGATGCCGGCGAAGCGCAGCACCTCGACGCGTTCGTCGTCCATGCCGAGTTCTCGGGCGATCAGGACGGAGGCGTGTCCGACGCGCTCGCTGTGGCCGCGGGTGTAGCCGTCCTTGATGTCGACGGCCTGGACGAGGGCGCGGATGGTGGCCTGGTGGGCCGCGCGTTCGCGGTGGTACTGGGCGAACACCCACCAGGAGACGCACATCGGCAGCAGCACGAGCAGCGCGGCGACCGGGCCGTACGGGCTGCGCCACAGCACGGCCATCATCAGTCCGGCGAGTCCGTGCACCGCGACGGGCGCGAGGGAGCGGGTCAGCAGCCCGCGCCAGGCCCGGCGCGGCGGCACCAGGCCGACCGCCGCGCGCAGTCCGCCGTCGAGCGCGGTGAGCACCAGGCAGAAGGCGAGCACGGCCGCGCCGGCGGGCAGCAGGGCGTGCGGGAAGTCGGAGCCGGCGACGGTGTCCCGGCCGCCGAGCGAGCCGTGCACCCGGGCGGCGGCCCACACGGCGAGCGCGGGCTGCGCGGCCCGCCACACCCGGCGGGGCAGGGCGGGTCGGTGCTCGACCGGGGAGAGCAGCCCCGCGGGCACCGGGACGAGCGCGGCGGCGGCCGGGGGCAGCAGGAACGCGCCGGCGAGCAGGACGGGGTAGAAGGTGCCGCCGAAGCGGCGGCGCACGGCGTGCTCGCAGGCCGCGCAGAGCGCGGCGAGCAGGCCCAGCGCCCACCACGGGGTGGGCGCGGCCGGCAGGGGCAGCAGGCAGAGGACGGCCAGGAGGGCGACGGCGGCCACATAGCCGCGTGCCCTCGCCGGTACCGCACCGTCCATTCACGCCCTCCCCGATCGCCGACCGTGTCCGTCCAGGCTCGGAGCGTAGGACGGGATCGGGGGGTTCGGGGCTTATGACCTGAGGATTAGCACGTTCGGGTGATACGCCCCTTCCGTGCCCCTTCTGTGCCTCTTCGGCCGGGACCGGGCGGGTCAGGACTCCTGCGGTGCCGCCGGGGCCTTGGTCACGTCGTGCTCCGGCACGGCCTGCCCGGAGCGGATCAGGTCGATCCTTCCCATGACCTTGGCCCGCAGGTCGGCGGGCACGTCGTCATGGCCGCAGCACCGCTTCACCAGCTTCTTCACGGCCTGCTCCAGGCCGTACTTCTCCAGGCACGGCGAGCATTCCTCGAAGTGGTGCTGGAACTTGTCGCGGTCGACGGCCGGCATCTCACTGTCGAGGAACTCGTACAGGTGATCGAGGACCTCACTGCAGTCCGTCTCGTGCGGCTCTCCGCAGCTCATGAGCCCGAGCCTTTCGCTTCGTTCGACTCTCCGGCGCCGGCCGGGACCAGACCCCGCTCACGGGCGTAGTCCTCCAGCATCCCGCGCAGTTGACGACGGCCCCGGTGCAGCCGGGACATCACCGTACCGATGGGTGTCCCCATGATGTCCGCGATCTCCTTGTACGCAAAGCCCTCTACGTCCGCGAGGTAGACGGCGATGCGGAACTCCTCGGGGATCGCCTGCAGCGCTTCCTTCACGTCCGAGTCGGGCAGGTGGTCGAGCGCCTGCGACTCGGCGGAGCGCAGACCCGTCGACATGTGCGACTCGGCGCGGGCCAGCTGCCAGTCCTCGATCTCCTCCGCGGCGGAGCGCTGGGGCTCACGCTGCTTCTTGCGGTAGGAGTTGATGAAGGTGTTGGTGAGGATCCGGTACAGCCACGCCTTGAGGTTGGTGCCCTCGCGGAACTGGTGGAAGGACGCGTACGCCTTGGCGTACGTCTCCTGCACCAGGTCCTCGGCGTCGGCCGGGTTGCGCGTCATGCGCAGGGCGGCCGAGTACATCTGGTCGAGGAATTCGAGCGCGTCCCGTTCGAAGCGCGCGCTGCGCTCCGCGGTCGTCTCGTCGGACGCGTCCGCGCTGACGCCCTGGCCCTCGGGCAGCTCCGCCTGGCCGTTGTCGGTCCCTGCGTCGGTCCCAGTGACCGGACCCACCTCCTCAAGATCCCGGGCGGGACCGAAACCGGCCCCACTCGTTTCGGAGGATAGAACACGACCCGTGCCTGCCGCCCCTCGAATAGGTGCGGTCTTCGCCGCGTGCAGCACCGTCCAGTCCAGGTCAGCGCTACGCGTACGGCTCGGGCATATGGTCGAACCCATGCGGCGGACTTCCTCTCCCACGACGTCGGTGCCGAGGCCTCAGGCACTTTCTGTCGGCCACAACAGCGCGCCGCCGCCCGGCATTCCCGCGTCACCGCAGTGACACGACCCACTCCCGCACCCCGCCGGTGACGATCTCCAGCGCCCGCTCCTGGGTGAGCGGCGCGCGCTTGGGCACCGCGAAGCCGTGATCGCCGTACGGCACCTCGACCAGTCCGAAGTCGCCCCGTGGGAACTCCGCCGGCCTGCCGAAGGGGTCGTTCCCGCCCTGCACGACCAGCGTGGGCACCCCGGCGCCCAGCAGTTCCTCGGCCCGGGACCTCTCCGGCCTGCCCGGCGGGTGCAGCGGGAAGCTCAGGGCGAGCACGGCGTGCGCGCCCAGCTCGGCCGCCGTGCGGCAGGCGACCCGGGCGCCCGCGCTGCGGCCACCGGAGACCACCGGCAGGCCCGGCTCGGTGAGCGCCGGCCACACCCCGCGCCACCCGGTGTCCAGGGTCTTCGGCGCGGGCGCGACCTTCTTGCCGGCCACCCGCCAGGGCTGCTCGACGAGGGCGACGGTGACGCCGTGCGCGGGCAGCTCGGCGGCGAGGGCCTGCAGGTCGCGGGCCTCGATGCCGCCGCCCGCGCCGTGGCCGAGGGCCAGCACCAGCCGTGCCCCGTGCGCCCTGTGCCAGGTGATCCGGGCGTCCCCGGCGTCCGTACCGACCGTCTGTGTAGTCACGTCAGAAGAGTGTGCCCTCTTCCGGTGCCTCCAGTTCCTTCAGCAGCTCCGGGCCGTTGTTGCGGACGTTGCTGACGGCGGTGGAGACCGGGTAGGCGCGCATCAGGCCGGCCGGCGGCGGGGCGAGCAGCTCGCGCAGGGCGTCGGGGTCGGTGCGGGAGGGGTCGAGCCAGGCGTCCCAGCGGTCCGGGGTGAGCATGAGCGGCATCCGGGGGTGGATGTCGGCGAGGGAGCGCGGGCCCTCGGCGGGGGCGACGGCCAGCGGGGTCTGCTCCGCCTCCGTGGTGATCACCGAGCAGGTGGCCCACCAGGCCCGCGGGTGGTCGTCGGGCAGGGTCCGGTCGCGCCAGAACTCGTACAGCCCGGCCATCGCGAACACCGAGCCGTCGGCGGGCAGCACGAAGTACGGCTGCTTGCGCGGCCGCTTCTTCCTGCCCTCCACCTCCAGTTCGCGCTCCTGGCTGCCGGTGACCCACTCGTAGTAGCCGTCGGCCGGCACGATGCAGCGGCGGGCGGCGAAGGCGCGCCGGTAGGCGGGCTTCTCGTGCACGGTCTCCGCGCGGGCGTTGATCATCCGGGCGCCGCCCTCGGGGGTCTTGGCCCAGGACGGGACCAGGCCCCACTTCAGCCTGCGCAGCTGACGAACCGGACGCGGGGAGTCCGCGTCTTTCAGGGGGCGGTCCAGGACGGCGTAGACCTCCTTGGTCGGCGCCACGTTGTAGTCGGGCTCCAGGCTCTCCTCGGGCTCCCACTTCTCGATCTCAAAGACTCCTGCGAGATCCTCGGGCCTACGACTCGATGCATACCGTCCGCACATACGTGCAACACTGCCAGATTCCGCCCAGCGAAACGGAGCCACCAGCAGATATGGACCGCCTCGCCGCCACCGCGCTGCCCGGCCTCTGGGACCGGCTCACCGGCACCCAGCCCGATCCCGACCTGTGGGTGGTGCTGGCCACCCTGGCCGCGGCGCTCGCCGTGGTCCTCCCGCACCCGGTGTGGCGGATATCCCGCAACGCGGTCACCATCGCGCACGAAGGCGGCCACGGTCTGATCGCCCTGCTCACCGGGCGGCAGCTCACCGGCATCCGGCTGCACTCCGACACCAGCGGGCTCACCCTGAGCCGGGGCAAGCCGTACGGGCTCGGCATGATCCTGACGGCCGCCGCCGGGTACACCGCCCCCTCGCTGCTGGGTCTCGGCGGGGCCGCGCTGCTGGCCACCGGGCGCATCACCCTGCTGCTGTGGGCGGCCACCGCCCTGCTGGTGGCGATGCTGGTGATGATCCGCAACGCGTACGGCGTGCTGACCGTGGTCCTGGCGGGCGGGGCGTTCCTGCTGGTGTCCTGGCTGGCGGGGCCGCAGGTGCAGGCCGCGTTCGCGTACGCGGTGGTGTGGTTCCTGCTGTTCGGCGGGGTACGGCCGCCGTTCGAGCTGCAGGCCAAGCGGTCCCGGGGCGGAGCCGGGGACTCGGACGCGGACCAGCTGTCCCGGCTGACGCACGTACCGGCGGGCCTGTGGCTGTTCCTGTTCCACGCGGTGTCCCTGTGCTCGCTGATCGGCGGAGGTCGCTGGCTGCTGGAAGGTTGAGACCGGGCCCTCCTTATAAAGTGGCCCCATGGCCCCGAACACCTCCTCCACCGCCCTCTGGCCCGCCCCGCACGCGAGCGGAGCCGTCGACGCGACGGTCCACGTGCCGGGGTCCAAGTCGGTCACCAACCGCGCCCTGGTCCTGGCCGCCCTGGCCTCCGAGCCCGGCTGGCTGCGCCGCCCGCTGCGGTCCCGGGACACCCTGCTGATGGCCGGGGCCCTCAGGGCCCTGGGCGTCGAGATCGAGGAGGGGGTCGGCCCGGACGGCACCGGCGAGGCCTGGCGGGTGCTGCCCACGGGGCTGCGCGGCCCGGCCACGGTCGACGTCGGCAACGCGGGCACGGTGATGCGGTTCCTGCCGCCGGTGGCCGCGCTGGCCGACGGTCCCATCCGGTTCGACGGGGACCCGCGGTCGTACGAGCGGCCGCTCAACGGGGTGATCGACGCGCTGCGGGTGCTCGGCGCCCGGATCGACGACGACGGCCGGGGCGCGCTGCCGCTGACCGTGCACGGCGGCGGGGCCCTGGACGGCGGCCCGGTGTCGGTCGACGCCTCCTCCTCGTCCCAGTTCGTCTCCGCGCTGCTGCTGTCCGGCCCGCGCTTCAACCAGGGGGTGGAGGTCCGGCACACCGGGGCCACGCTGCCCTCGATGCCGCACATCCGGATGACGGTGGACATGCTGCGCGCGGTCGGCGCCCAGGTGGACACCCCGGAGTCGGGCGGCGAGCCGAACGTGTGGCGGGTGACGCCGGGCGCGCTGCTCGGCCGGGACCTGACGATCGAGCCGGACCTGTCCAACGCGCAGCCCTTCCTGGCGGCGGCCCTGGTCACCGGCGGCAGGGTGCTGATCCCGGACTGGCCGGCCCGCACCACCCAGCCGGGTGACCGGCTGCGGGAGATCTTCACCGAGATGGGCGGTTCCTGCGAACTGACCGAGTACGGGCTGGAGTTCAGCGGTTCCGGGACGATCCACGGCATCGACGTGGACCTGGGCGACGTGGGCGAGCTGACCCCGGGGATCGCGGCGGTGGCCGCGCTCGCCGACTCGCCGTCGACCCTGCGGGGCGTGGCCCACCTGCGGCTGCACGAGACGGACCGGCTGGCCGCGCTCACCAAGGAGATCAACGAGCTGGGCGGTGACGTCACGGAAACGGCCGACGGCCTGCACATCCGCCCGCGCCCGCTGCACGCCGGGGTCTTCCACACCTACGAGGACCACCGCATGGCGACCGCCGGCGCGGTGATCGGCCTGGCCGTGCCGGGCGTGCGGATCGAGAACGTGGCGACGACGGCGAAGACCCTGCCGGACTTCCCCGAGCTGTGGACCGGGATGCTCGGGCAGTAGGGACTTGAGTCATGCGCCGTTACGGCAAGCACACCGACGAGGACGACATCCGCAGCCGTCCCAACCGCAAGGGCAACCGGCCGCGGACGAACATCCGGCCCAAGCACGAGGACGCGGCCGAGGGCATGGTCCTCACCGTCGACCGGGGGCGGCTGACCTGCCTCGTGGAGGACCGGGCCGTCATGGCGATGAAGGCCCGTGAGCTGGGCCGCAAGGCGGCCGTGGTGGGCGACCGGGTGGCCCTGGTCGGTGACCTGTCCGGCAAGAAGGACACGCTCGCGCGGATCGTCCGCATCACGGAGCGGACGTCGGTGCTGCGCCGTACCGCCGACGACGACGATCCCTACGAGCGGGTGGTCGTCGCCAACGCCGACCAGCTGGCGATCGTGACGGCCCTGGCCGATCCGGAGCCGCGGCCCCGGCTGATCGACCGCTGCCTGGTCGCGGCCTACGACGGCGGCCTGGAGCCGCTGCTGGTGCTGACCAAGTCGGACCTGGCCCCGCCGGACAAACTGCTGGAGCTGTACGGCGACCTGGACATCCCCTACGTCGTCACCAGCCGGGAGGAGCTGGAGAGCGGCGGCGCGGCGGACCGGGTGCGCGAGCACCTGGCCGGCAAGATCACCGCGTTCGTGGGGCACTCCGGCGTCGGCAAGACGACGCTGGTCAACGCGCTGGTGCCGCAGGAGCGCCGACGTCTGACGGGTCATGTGAACGCGGTGACGGGCCGCGGCCGGCACACCACCACCTCGGCCCTGGCGCTGCCGCTGGCCGGCGCGGACGGCTGGGTCGTCGACACCCCGGGCGTCCGCTCCTTCGGTCTCGCGCACATCGATCCGGCGCGGGTGATCCACGCCTTCCCGGACCTCGAAGCGGGCACCGAGGGCTGCCCGCGCGCGTGCAGCCACGACGAGCCGGACTGCGCGCTCGACGCGTGGGTCGAGGAGGGCCACGCGGACCCGGCGCGGCTGTACTCGCTGCGCCGGCTGCTGGCCACCCGGGACCGCAAGGAAGGCGACTGAGGCTGGCGTTGTTTGGGGTGCGGCTGGTTCGGTAAGTGCATAATCGCACCGAGCCGGAGATCCGGACCCAACGGGAGGACCGCACATGGCGTGGCTGCTGGTCATAGTGGCCGGGATTCTGGAGACCGGTTTCGCCGTGTGCCTGAAGCTCTCGCACGGGTTCACGCGCCTGTGGCCGACGATCGCCTTCGCGTCGTTCGCACTCGGCAGCTTCGGTCTGCTCACCCTCTCCCTGAAGAAACTCGACGTCGGCCCCGCCTACGCCGTGTGGACCGGCATCGGCGCGGCGGGCACCGCGATCTACGGCATGGTCTTCCTCGGCGACCTGGTCTCCACCCTGAAGATCGTCTCCATCAGCCTGGTCATCGTCGGGGTGATCGGACTCCAGCTGTCGGGGTCGGCGCACTAGGGGGCGGGGACATGGGGGGCACGGACCCTTCCCCGGGGAGCACGGGGATTACGGGGAGTACGGGGAGTGCGGATCCCTCCCGGCACCACGACCCGGGCCACTGGCTGGTCCAGTACACCGGCCGTGTGCTGGTGGTGTGCCCGGACTGCGGCGGCCGCGCGCTGGTCGCACCCCGGCCGGATCTGCCCCCGCCGCGCTACTTCAGCGAGCTGCTGTTCCTGCCCCGCCGGCTGACCTGCGCGGGCTGCGGTGCCATCGGCCGCTGGACGGCGGACCTGCGCGGCCGGGGACTGGTCGCGGCCCAGCCGGGTGGCACCGAGGACCCCTTCTTCCGGCGGCCCCTGTGGCTCCAGACCCGGTGCCTCGGCCGGGTGCCGTGGGCCTGCAACGAGGAGCACCTCGAAGCGCTGGCCGCCTACACCGGTGCCGCGTTGCGCGAGCGGGGCGCCGCGCGTCCGACGATGGCGATGTTCGCGCGGCTGCCCCGGTGGATGAAGGAGTCCGGCCACCGCGCCGAGGCGCTCGCCGGCCTGGACCGGCTGCGGGACCTGGCCCGGCGTTCCGCGCCCGCCGACCGCTCCGACGCCGCGCACGAACGCGGGGACCGGCCCCGGCACTACGGGGCCCTGTACTTCCGGGGCGGCCCCTACGAGGACGGCGCCTGAGGCAGCCTCACACCAGGTCCCGCGGCAGCACCGCGCGCACCAGTTCCTCCATCCCGCCCTGGCCCGGCGGTGCCGCCACGCAGGACAGGGCGAGGCGGACGACGAGTTCGCAGGAGCGCAGCAGCTCCGCGGTGTCGGCCGGGGCGGCGCCGGGACCGGCCAGCGCGGTCGCCGCGCGGTCCCGCACGATCCGCACGAAGTCCCGGGGCGCCGGCAGCGGCCCGTCCGCCCGGCGCTGCGCGGGCACCGGCGAGGTGGAGGGGACGGCGGTGAGCGGCGGGCTCGGCAGCCACTCGGTCCAGCAGCCGGTGAGTATCGCCCGGACCAGCGCGTTGTCCCGGGCGGCGGCGGCCGTCCACTCGGCGGTGGCGGTCAGCCGGGCGCGCGCCTCGGCGGAGCCGGCCAGGGCCCGCTCGACACCGGCGAGGTACTCGTCGGCCTCCCGCCGCACCAGCGCCCGGGCCAGGCCGTCCTTGCTGCCGAACTCGTTGTACAGGGTCTGCCGGGACACGCCCGCCGACAGGGCCACGTCGACCATCCGCACCGCCGACCACGGCCGGCGCGTCAGCGCCGTGTAGGCGGCGTCCAACAGCGATTCCCGGGCAGCAGGCATCCGCGCCTCCCTGGACCACGGCCACATTGCGCCCAGATTTGACGCCCTTGTATGCACTGTCAAGGGTTCGCGGGGAAGTACGGGGGTGTGTTCGGCCGCGGCCGTGTCACCGAGGCCCCTGTGGCCCCGTACCGGCCGCGGCAGATACCGTTCGTTGCATGCCCGACTACCTGGACGACCTCCGCCTCGCCCACGTCCTCGCGGACGCGGCCGACGCCGCCACCACGGCCCGCTTCAAGGCTCTCGACCTGAAGGTGGAGACGAAGCCGGACATGACCCCGGTGAGCGAGGCGGACAAGGCGGCGGAGGAACTGATCCGCGGCCAGCTGCAGCGCGCCCGCCCCCGGGACGCCGTCCTCGGCGAGGAGTACGGCATCGAGGGCACCGGCCCCCGCCGCTGGGTGGTCGACCCGATCGACGGCACCAAGAACTACGTCCGCGGCGTGCCCGTGTGGGCGACGCTGATCTCCCTGATGGAGGCGGGCGAGGGCGGCTACGAGCCCGTCGTCGGCCTCGTCTCCGCCCCCGCCCTCGGCCGCCGCTGGTGGGCCGCGAAGGGCCACGGTGCCTTCACCGGCCGCAACCTGACCTCCGCGACCCGTATCCACGCCTCCCGCGTCGGCACGCTCGCGGACGCCTCCTTCGCGTACTCCTCGCTGTCCGGCTGGGAGGAGCAGGGCCGCCTGGACGGCTTCCTGGACCTCACCCGCCAGGTGTGGCGCACGCGCGCGTACGGCGACTTCTGGCCGTACATGATGGTCGCCGAGGGATCCGTCGACATCTGCGCGGAGCCCGAGCTGTCCCTGTGGGACATGGCCGCGAACGCGATCATCGTGACGGAGGCGGGCGGCACCTTCACCGGCCTCGACGGCCGCCCGGGCCCGCACAGCGGCAACGCGGCGGCGTCCAACGGCCTGCTGCACGACGAGTTGCTGAGGTATCTCGACCAGCGCCGGTGAGGGGAGAAGCCCGCACACGCCCTCAACTCGCGCCGCGCTCCCCCTTGTTGACCCTCCCTTTACCTGGCACTCTGAGCCCACCCCCACTTGTGAATTTGTGAATCCGTGAACCAAACACGGGTTCCAAGGAGGTGGCCCATCCATGCTCGTCCGTGACGCCATGAGCTCGGTGATCCTCACCCTCGGCCCCGCCCACACCCTGCGCCAGGCAGCAGCCCTGATGTCCGCCCGCCGCGTCGGCGCGGCCGTGGTCCTCGACCCGGACGCCGGCGGCATCGGCATCCTCACCGAACGCGACATCCTCAACTCCGTCGGCCGCGGCCAGAACCCGGACACGGAACGCACCCACGCCCACACCACCACCGACGTCGTCTTCGCCGCCGCGACCTGGACCCTGGAGGAGGCGGCCCGCGCCATGGCGCACGGCGGCTTCCGCCACCTGGTCGTCCTCGACCGCGGCGACGTCGCCGGGATCGTCTCGGTCCGCGACATCATCCGCAGCTGGGTCCCGGCCCGCGAGCCCGCCCCCGTCCCATGAACGCACGGAGCGGGCCGGCCCCCAGAGCACCGTGGGGTCCGGCCCGCCCGGCCGCGAGGGCGGCCGGCTCAGCCGCGCATCAGCCGCGCAGCGCCCGCACCGCTGCCTCCAGCCGCTTGCCGAAGTCGGCGTCGGCGCTCGCGAAGTTGCCGATCGCGCGCTCGACGATGTCCTCGCGGGACACCTGGGAGATCGCCCCCGCCAGGTTGGCGACGAGCCGCTCCTGCTCCTCCTGCGACATCAGCCGGTAGAGGTTGCCCGCCTGCACGAAGTCGTCGTCCTCGGCGTGCACGGGCGTCGGGTGGTTGCCGGTGCCGCCGGCGAAGCCGTCGAACGGCTGCCACAGCGGACGGCCGGTCTGCTGCGGCCCGCCGAAGCTGTTCGGCTCGTAGTTCTTCGCACCGCCGTGCCGGCCGTCGTAGAGGAAGCCGTCCCGGGAGTTGGTGCGCGCCTCGGTGGCGTGCGGGCGATTCACCGGCAGGTGGTCGGCGTTGATGCCGACGCGGTAGCGGTGCGCGTCGCCGTACGCGAAGAGCCGGCCCTGGAGCATCTTGTCGGGGGACGGGCCGATGCCGGGCACGAAGTGCGCCGGGGAGAAGATCGACTGCTCGACCTCGGCGAAGATGTTCCGCGGGTTGCGGTTCAGCTCCAGCTTGCCGATCTCGATGACCGGGTAGTCCGCGTGCGGCCACACCTTGGTCAGGTCGAACGGGTTGAAGCGGTACGTCGCCGCGTCCGCCGCCGGCATGATCTGCACGCCCACGGTCCAGCTCGGGAACTCGCCGCGCTCGATCGCCTCGCGCAGGTCGCGCTGGTGGGAGTCGGGGTCCTTGCCCGCGAGGACGTCGGCCTCCTCGGCGGTGAGGTTCCTGATCCCCTGGTCGGTCTTGAAGTGGTACTTGACCCAGAAGACCTCTCCGGCCGCGTTGTTCCACTGGTAGGTGTGCGAGCCGAAGCCGTCCATGTGCCGGTAGGACGCCGGGATGCCGCGGTCGCCGAACAGCCAGGTCACCTGGTGGGTCGACTCCGGCGACAGCGACCAGAAGTCCCAGACGTTGTCGGCCTCCGTGGAGCCGGTGTACGGGTCGCGCTTCTGGGTGTGGATGAAGTCCGGGAACTTGATCGCGTCCCGGATGAAGAAGACCGGGGTGTTGTTGCCGACGAGGTCGTAGTTGCCCTCCTCGGTGTAGAACTTCACGGCGAAACCGCGCGGGTCGCGGACGGCGTCCGCCGCGCCGAGGTTGCCGGCCACGGTCGAGAAGCGCAGGAAGACCTCGGTCTGCTTGCCGGCCTCGGAGAGGAAGGCCGCGCGCGTGTACGGGGTGACGTCGGCGGTGACGGTGAAGGTGCCGTACGCGCCGGCGCCACGGGCGTGCACCACGCGCTCCGGGATCCGCTCCCGGTTGAAGTGGGCCAGCTTCTCCAGCAGCAGCTGGTCCTGGACCAGGACCGGCCCGCCGACGCCCGCCGTCTCGCTGTTCTGGTTGTCGGCGACCGGAGCCCCGGCCTCCGTGGTGAGCGGTCCCTGCGTCACGTGCGCCTCCTGCGTCATCACTGACTAGTCCTGTCCTGTGGCCAAAGCCGTTCTCGATCCTACAATGGACTTTGTCTAAGTCAAACGTTTATCCAAAGTCACACCTGTTCCCGATCTGGTGACCCTTCCTGTTAGGCTGGTGGCCATGAGCGACCTTCTGGAACGGCTGCGTGGACGCGGATGGCGGATGACCGCGCAGCGGCGCGTGGTGGCCGAGGTCCTGAACGGCGAGCACGTCCACCTGACGGCGGACGAGGTCCATGCACGGGCCGTCGCGAAGCTGCCCGAGATCTCCCGGGCGACCGTCTACAACACCCTGGGCGAGCTGGTCTCGCTCGGCGAGGTGCTGGAAGTCACCACGGACAAGCGCGCCAAGCGGTACGACCCGAACGCGCACCGCCCGCACCACCACCTGGTGTGCGCCCGGTGCGGCGCGATCCGCGACGTCCACCCCACCGGCAACCCCCTCGCCGACCTCCCCGACACCGAGCGCTTCGGCTTCACGGTCTCGGACGTCGAGGTGACGTACCGGGGGCTGTGCCCGAACTGCGCGAGCGCGTAGCACCCCGCTTCCCCGGAGCCCCGGCGATCGCCGGGGCTCTTCGCGTGCCCGCAGGCTCTTCGCGTGCCCGCAGGCTCTTCTCGCGCCCGCAGGCTCCTCGCGTGGACGCGGACCCTTCCCGTGCACGCACAAAAACCGAGGGCCGGAACCCATTTCTGGATTCCGGCCCTCGGCCTTCAGTAGCGGGGACAGGATTTGAACCTGCGACCTCTGGGTTATGAGCCCAGCGAGCTACCGAGCTGCTCCACCCCGCGTCGGTGAACACGACACTACGTGACTCCGGCGCCGGGATGCAAATCGCTTCCCCGGCGGCTCACGCTGAGAGCTCTTCCCGCAGCGCGTCCCGCAGCCGCCCGGCCCGCTCGGCCACCTCCGGCGGCCCCAGCGCCACCGCGCGGTCGGCCCACCGCTGCCCCTCGGCCAGCTCGCCGCGACGCGCGTAGACAAGGGCCAGCCGCAACGCCGCCCGCCCGTGCCCGGCGTCCGCGGCGCGGGTCCACCACACCGCCGCCTCCGGCTCGCTGCCCTCGCGGGCGAGCAGCAGCCCCAGGTTGAAGGCGCCGTTGCGCGAGCCGGCCTCGGCCGCCGCCCGGTACCACCGCGCCGCCTCCACCACGTCACCCCGGGCCGCCGCGAGCATGCCGACCCGGACCTGCGCCCGCCGGTGCCCCTGCGAGGCGGCACGCTCGTACCACTCCTCGCACTCGGTCTTCTCCTGCACGGTCTCGCCCAGCTCGTGCGCGGGCTCCGGAGGCCGGCGCGCGTCGAGCAGGGCGGCCAGCCGGTATGCGCCCTCCGCGCTGCCGCTGCCCGCCGCGCAGCGCAGATGCCGCTCGGCCTCCTGCTCGTCGCCCTCGCGCAGCCGGGCGATGCCGACCTGCAGCGCCGCCTCGGCGTGTCCGGCGGCGGCCGCCCGCTCGTACCAGCGCAGCGCCGCCTCGTCCTCGCCGCGCCCGGCGTAGAGGATGCCGAGGTTGAAGGCGGCGTCCACGCTGCCGGCCTCGGCGGCCTTGGAGAACCACGGCTCGGCCCCGGTCGTGTCGCCGCCCTGGAGCAGCAGGATGGCCAGCGCGTTCGCGGCCTCGCGGTGCCCGGCGTAGGCGGCCCGCCGGTACCACTGCTCGGCCTGGGCGGTCCGGCCCTGCTCGGCGCAGAGCAGCCCGAGGTTGTAGGCGCCGTTGTCGTCGCCGGCGTCCAGCGCGGCCCGGTACCAGCGTTCGGCGGTCTGGGTCTCGCCGCGCTCGGCATGCAGGGCGCCCAGCGCGTTGGCCGCGTTGCCGTCGCCCTCCTGGGCGGCGCGCAGCCACCACACGGCCGCGCTCTCGGCGTCCCCGGCGTCGCGCAGCAGGAAGCCCAGTGCGCAGGCGGCCCGCGGCTCGCCGTCCTTGGCGGAGGTCAGGTACCAGCGGCCGGCCTCCTTCAGCTCGCCGCGCCGCTCCAGGATCGCCCCCAGGTGCAGCGCGGCCCGCCGGTGGCCGCGCGCGGCGGCCTGCCGGTACCACTGCTCGGCCTCCGCGACAGCGTTGTCGGTCGCGGCCTCCTCCCCCGGCCCGGCCGTGCGGTCCAGGGCGCGCGCCAGCCGGTAGGCGGCCTCGCGGTGCCCGCGCTCGGCGGCGGCCCGCATCCAGTGCTCGGCGCCGACGTCCCCGCGGTGCTCCAGCAGGTCGGCGAGCGCGTAGGCGCCCAGGACGTGGCCCTGCTCGGCGGACTGGCGCAGCCAGTACTCGGCGGCCGGCTCGTCCCCGCGCTCGCGGTGGTGGCGGCCCAGCGCGTGCGCGGCGGCGGCGGAACCGGCCACGGCGGCGATCCGCCACCAGCCGGCCGCCTCCTCGGGATAACCGCGCTGGTGCAGCAGGACCCCCAGGTTGTTGGCGGCGGCCCGGTCACCGGCCGCGGTGGCCGCGCGCAGGTGCGGTTCGGCTCCGTCGAGGTCGCCGCGGCGCAGCAGCATGGCCCCGAGCACGCTGGCCGCCTCGGCGTCGCCGCTCTGCGCGGCGAGCGCGAGGCGCGTCTCCTCCTCGGCGGCCTCCCCCAGGTCCACCATCTCGTCGCGGGCCGGCTCCGTACCGAAAGGCTGCACAAATCGCCCTGTCTCGAACAGAGTTGCCTTGTCCCCCATAACGTCCATCGTCGCACCACCTGCAACCTGGGTACACCCGGTATACCGCAGCCCGTGAGGTCACTTCAGCGTTTTGTCGACATGCCCACAGGGAGACAAGTCAAACACACACCCACCCAACTACCCACTGCGGCGCGGCCGTCCCTCCCCCCAGTACATGAGTTCGCACACCACGAAGGCCCGGATCCTTTTCTGGATACGGGCCTTAGACATAAGTATCGGGGACCGGATTTTAAACAGAGACCTCTGGGTTATTTTCCCCGCGAGATAACGAGCTGCTC
>NZ_JBEYXJ010000130.1:0-21738 GCF_040645015.1 Streptomyces sp. NPDC046881
GCGAGGGGCCCCTTCGGGATGCCTAGGTCGGGTCCAGCCCGTGGCTGCGCAGCCACGGCAGCGGGTCTATGGCCGCCCCGCCCGCCGGCCGGACCTCGAAGTGCAGGTGCGGGCCGGTGGAGTTGCCGGAGTTGCCGGAGTACGCGATCGGCTGGCCTGCCTTGACGGTCGCACCGGAGCCGACGCGGTAGCTGGAGAGGTGGCAGTACCAGGTCTCCGTGCCGTCCTTCGCCGTCAGGATCAGCATGTTGCCGTAGGCGCTGTTCCACTTCGTGGTGACGGTGCCGTCGGTGGCGGCCATCACCGAGGTGCCGTAGGAGACCGGGAAGTCGATGCCGGTGTGCACCGACATCCAGTTGATGCCCGCCTGGCCGAAGTAGGCGCTCAGCCCGTGCTGCGCGACCGGCAGCGCGAACTTGGGACGCAGCCGCTCCTTGAGCGCGGCCTCCGCGGCAGCCTTCTTCTTCTCCAGCTCCTGCTGCGCCTTGAGGTCGATCCGCTCCTGGGTGCGGCTCGCCCGGTCGGCGAAGTCGGTGGCGCCGGCCGACAGCGTCTTGAGCTGGGTGTCGAGCTTGCTGTTGGCGACCGACGGCTTGACCGGCTGCGCGTCCGCCGTGGTGGTGGAGGAGTCCTTGGCGTCGTCGGTGAGCGCACCGACCGAGGCGGCGGCGATCCCGGCGACCCCCATCACACAGGCCGACGGTACGGCGACGGTCAGCAGCGCGGAGCGCTTGGCGGGCGTACGACGCCGGGAGCGCGCCCCGCTGCGCGAGCCCGCGCGGGTCGCCGGCGCCGGGCTGATCTCCTCCTGGTCGTCCAGCAGGCCGGTGACGGCGGGCAGTTCACCGGTGGCGTCCGGCTCGCCCGCGTCGGAGTCGTGTCCGCCGAACTCGGCGTCCTCGTACGGCCCGTGCTCGAACGCGGTCTGCGGGTCGCCGACCGCCTCGAACGTCGCGGTGGCCTGCTGATCGAACGGTTCGCCAACCTGCTCGGACTGCGTCGGAACGGTCTGCCCGGCGGAGTTCCACTGGGTGGCGTCGTACGCGCCCGTGTCGAAGGTCTGGGTGCCCCACGCCCACTGCTGGGTGGCGTCGGCGCCGCCCGACTGGTCGGGCTGCAGCCAGGCGTTGGCGTCCCACTGGCCGCTGACGTCGTTCCCGGCGGACTGCGCGGGGACGGTCCAGGCGGTGCCGTCGTAGACGCCGGAGTCGTAGCCGGCGTGGTGCTGCTGGGCCGCGTACGGGTCGTAGGCCGGGGTCTGTGCGGTGCCGGTCTGCCAGTGCGTGGTGTCGTACGCGCCGGTGGTCTGCTCGCTGCCCGGGAGGCTGCCGAAGAGCGGGTCGGCGTGGAAGGCCGTGGTGCCCGCGGAACCACCGGCAAAACCGGTGGCGTCGTAGCCGCCGTACGTGGTGAGGTCGTCGTAGGGAGCTTCCTGTGCTCCGTACTGCGGGTAGTGCGCGGTGGAGGCGTCGGAAGCCGGGGCCGGGGTGGTCATGCTCCCCGACGGGTGACGGTCGTTCACCAACTTCTCTTTCGCCTCGACAACAGGGGCTGCCAGAGCAGTGCGGCGACTGTACCCGTCGGTACCTGGGCGCGACAATCTTCGGCCTGTTTCGCGTGGGCTGGAAACGGGCATTCGGCCGTGTTTCGGGGGAGCCCGGACGCTACCTTGGCCTGGCGTTCGAAAAATGTTCGATGTCGAGTGGCGATGTGGCGGCTGTGCGCCGTCTGTGCTGTGTCTGTGCGCCCCCTCCTCAGGCCACCGTCAGGCCGTTCGCGGCACGGTCCCCGGGGTGCGGGACCTCGAGCGCCTCGCGTATGCCGGCGGCCACGGCGGGATGCACGGGCAGCGCGAGATGGCCGATGCCGGTCACCCGGACGTTCTGCGCCTCCAGGTCGGGGTGCTCCAGGCAGGCCGTCTCCAGCGGGTCCATCAGGGAGTCCAGGTCGCTCCAGAAGCTCACGAAGCGGGTCCGGCAGCCGGGCGCGGGCCGGGCCAGCTCCTCGATCACCGCCGATCCGGGCCGCATCTGCCGCACGATCGGGTGCGCGTCCGCCAGCGGGGCCACCCGCGTCCCCGAGTGCGGGGTGCCGAGCGTCACCAGCGTGCGGACCCGCAGGTCACCGCCCAGACACTGAACGTAATAGCGCGCGATCAGACCGCCCAGGCTGTGTCCGACGATGTCGACCCGGGCGCTGCCGGTGCGCTCGCAGATCTCCTCGATGTGCCGGCCGAGCAGCTCGGCGGCCGTGCGGATGTCGCAGGTCAGCGGAGAGTAGTTGAGCGACTCCACCCGCTGCCTGCCGTGCTGGGCCAGGGTGCGGCGGAGCAGGACGAACACCGATCGGTTGTCGATGAAACCGTGCAGCAGGACGACCGGCGGGGCGGGGCGGACCGGCAGCCTGGCCGTGCCGTCCCCGTCGGGCAGGGCCCCGGAGCGGCGCTCCTGGATCAGGCCGGTCGGATACAGCAGCAGGTGACCCGCCAGGATGGCGGCCTCCAGGGCCGTCGCCCGCAGCAGGGTCATGGACAGTCCGGCCAGCCTGCCGGGCCACAGGCGGCGGCAGAGCGGGAGAAAGAGCGGCGGCAATACCCCGGTGACCTTCATGGCCGACCTCCTGTCGGCACGCCGGAGGACGGCTGCGTCCCCCGTGTGCCCTCATGTCCCACCATGTGATTTCCCCCTCGCCGCGTCCCGTAAAACTGCCGCTTGCGGGATGCTGGAGATAACGTTCGTTCACTTCGCGACGGTGGCGGAACGCGCCAAAAGTGCGGTACTTGTCGGTACGGACGGAAGCCGATCGCTTCCGGGCTCGTTTGATGGAGGCAGTGATGGGTGTGGCAGCCGGTCCGATCCGCGTGGTGGTCGCCAAGCCGGGGCTCGACGGCCACGATCGTGGGGCCAAGGTCATCGCGCGTGCCCTGCGCGACGCCGGTATGGAGGTCATCTACACCGGACTCCACCAGACACCGGAACAGATCGTGGACACCGCCATCCAGGAGGACGCCGACGCGATCGGCCTGTCCATCCTGTCCGGCGCCCACAACACGCTGTTCGCAGCGGTCATCGACCTGCTCCGGGAGCGGGAGGCCGAGGACATCCTCGTCTTCGGCGGCGGCATCATCCCGGAGGAGGACATCCCGCCGCTGAAGGAGAAGGGCGTCGCGGAGATCTTCACCCCGGGTGCGACGACCGCGTCGATCGTGGAGTGGGTCCGGGCGAACGTCCGTCAGCCCGCCGCGTCCGGCGGCTGAGCAGCGGTTCTCATCGGCGTGGTGGACCCGCCCGGAGGCCTGTCCGCCGCGTCCGGAGGTTCGGCGGGTGGCGTGGGCGGGGCCAGTTCCCGCGTCATCGCCGCCCGCAGCCGCAGCGTCGTGACCAGCCGCTGGAACGCCTCCGCCCAGTAGCCGCCGGCCCCCGGAGCCGCGTCCTCCCGCTCGTCGGGTACCGCCAGCAGCGCCTCCAGCCGCACGGCCTCCGCCGGGTCCAGGCAGCGCTCGGCCAGCCCCATCACCCCGCTGAAGCTCCACGGGTAACTTCCCGCGTCCCGGGCGATGTTGAGGGCGTCCACGACGGCCTGGCCGAGTGCGGGGGCCCACGGGACCGCGCACACCCCGAGCAGCTGGAACGCCTCCGACAGGCCGTGCGTGGCGATGAACCCCGCGACCCACGCGGCCCGTTCGGCCGGTCCGAGGGCGGCCAGCAGCTTCGCGCGCTCCGCCAGGGACACCGCGCCCGGACCGCCCGCCTCCGGCGCCGACGGCGAGCCGAGCAGCGCCCGCGACCACGCCGCGTCCCGCTGCCGTACCGCCGCCCGGCACCAGGCCGCGTGCAGTTCGCCCTGCCAGCCGTCCGCCACCGGCAGCGCCACGATCTCCCCGGCCGTCCGCCCGCCGAGCCGCCGCGGCCAGGTGTCGAGCGGGGCGGCCTCCACCAACTGCCCGAGCCACCAGGACCGTTCCCCCCGGCCCGCGGGCGGTGTGGCCACCACGCCGTCCCGCTCCATGCCGGCATCGCACTCGTGCGGCGCCTCCACCACGATCGCCGGCGCTTCCCCCGTGCGGTCCAGCGCCACGCACGCCGTGGCCCGTGCGGCCATCCGCGCGGCGAGCGCCGAACCCGGCAGCGCCGACAGCAGTTCCGCCGCCGTCGCCCGGACGTTGCGGCTGCGGTCGCCCAACGCCTGCTCCAGGAAGGCCTCGTCCGCCTCCGACAGGCCGGTGCGCAGCGAGTCGAGGAACATCAGCCGGTCCTCCGCCCGCTCCGTCGCCCAGGTCGACGCCAGCAGCTCGCGCCCCGGCCCGGGCGTACCGGCGCGCAGCGCGCCCAGCAGTGCGGCCCGTTCGGCGAACAGCCCCTCCTGCCACAGCCGGTGCACCGCCTCGGCGTCCGCTGGGTCCGGCAGTGCGGCACCGCCGCCGGGGGCGGCACGCAGGGCGAAGCGCCAGTCCGGGTTCAGCTTGGCCAGCCACAGCGCGCGCGGGCCCGCGAACGCCAGCGCCGCCGGGCGCAGATCCGTACGGCCGCGGGCCGCGTCCAGCAGCGCGGGCAGCGCCTGCGGGGGTGCCGCGTACCCGTGCGCGTTGGCCGCCGCGAGCCACTGCGGGAGCAGTTCCATGAGGTCCGGTGTGCTGCCCCGCCGGCCGCCGGACCCGCCGCCGGACCGGTCGGCCAGCAGGGTGGTGAGCCGGCGCGCCGCCGGTGCGGGCAGCGCCGGGCGTGGGTCGGCGGGCGCGCGTTCGGGCCGGCGCGCCGCCCGTGCGGGCCGCAGCCCGGCCCGCCGCCGTACGGTCGCCACGGCGGCCGCGTCGAGCAGCGCCACCGGGGCCGGGCGGCCGGGCGGGGCGTGCGCCGGGGTGCGCCGGTCCGTGCCGAGGAGCGCGGTGGTCACCAGTTCCTCCCAGGAGGCTTCCGGTGCGTTTTCCGGCAAGCTCTCCGGCGGCGTGGTGGCCCCGCCGGTCGGTGTCCCGTTCATCACGTCCCCTTCCCTTCGCCTGCCTGCGCGTGTGTGTCCCTACGGCCGGTCAGCACAGCGGCACCGCCTCGCCCGCCCCCTGCGGCCACGCCGTGAGCGGGGTGAAGCCGCGGTGGCCGCACTCGCCGAAGACCGTGACGGGGGCGCCGCCGGACAGCGCGACCAGCCGCCACAGGCCGGGCCGGGAACGGGCGGCCCCGCTCAGCGGCAGGGCCGTGTCCGTGCCGGCGTCGGCCAGCTGCCACCGGTCACCGTCCGGGACCGGTATCACCCGGCCCAGGGTGACTGGGACCGAGTCCAGCCAGGGGTCCTCGCGCAGGGCCGCGCCGTAGCGGGCCGCCGCCTCGGCGGTGGTGACGCCCGGCGGGCGGAACGCGGCCGGGGCCGGCGCGGCGAACCGCTCGCCCAGGGCGGCCCGGGCCTGACCGGAGCCCGGATAATCCGTCAGTTCCGCATCCAGGGCCAGGCCGACCGGCAGGGACAGCTCCGGCGCCCGGCCCGCCGCGCCGTAGGACAGCAGCAGCCGGGTCCCGCCGGACTCGGCACCGTGCAGCCATATCCGGCGCGTCGTCAGTTTCGGGTCCACCGTGTCGTACTGGGCGAGGACCAGCCAGCGGTCGCGCACCGGCGGGCCGTCCGGCGTGGCGGGCAGGCCGAGCCGGGAGCGGACCGTGGCCGCGAGGGCCTCCGGCAGCCGGTCGCGGCGCAGCCAGCCCTGGTCGAGCAGATGCAGCAGCGCGCACTCCTCCAGCAGCCGCGCCGGCCAGCCCGCGCCGGACGCCGGGACCGCCCCCAGTTCCCGCACGCGCGCGGCCAGGCCCGGCGCCTGGGCGTCGACCATGCGGGCCGCCGTCTCGTCCCACAGGCCGTATCCCGCCTGCTCGGCCGCGGCCAGGCCGCCGCGCAGCAGGTCCGCCAGGCGCTGCTCCAGCTCGGTCGCGCCGGCCGTGACCCGCTCGGCCCGGCGCTCGGCCCGCCTTCGGGCCGCCTCCGGATCCACGGGTCCCGCGGCCGAACCCCCCTCGCCCCGCGTCCCCTTCCGCTCGGCGCGGCCGCGCCGGGACGCGAGCCACTGCCCGGCCCAGTCCGGCGGCTGCGCGGCGGCCGGCACCGCGCCCTCGTCACCCGCCCACAGCAGGAGCAGGCCGAGCGCGTGCTTGCACGGGAACTTACGGCTCGGACAGCTGCACTTGTACGCCGGCCCGGCCGCGTCGGCCAGGTCCACCACCGTCTGGTACGGCCTGCTGCCACTGCCCTTGCACAGCCCCCACACCGTCCCCTCTCCGCTCCCGGTCCCGGACCACGGCCCGGCCGCGCCGAGCCTGCTGCCCGCCTTGCGTGACGCGGCGTCAGGCGCCAGTGCCAGCACCTGCTCCGCGGTCCAG
Organism: Streptomyces sp. NPDC046881; assembly: GCF_040645015.1. Classification (NCBI taxonomy): domain Bacteria; kingdom Bacillati; phylum Actinomycetota; class Actinomycetes; order Kitasatosporales; family Streptomycetaceae; genus Streptomyces; species Streptomyces sp. NPDC046881. The sequence continues at coordinate 6,363 of NZ_JBEYXJ010000130.1, forward strand.
CGCACCCCCTGCTCAGTCATGCCACCGACGGTAGGTCCCCCCACTGACAATCGGCCCGGCCAGCGCGTTTGTGCAGGTCAGAGCGATTGTCAGTGGCGTGGTGCACGGTGGGTGACAGATCCGAACCGGCCGAGCTGGAGGGGGCCTCAGCCATGACTGTGTCCGTGGAACCGACGACCGCCGCACCCGACCGCGAGCAGACCGCACAGGCGTTGCGACCGCACGCCGAGCACGCCTTCGCGGCCGAACTCGCCGCGCTCGCCGCGCAGGACGACCGCCCGCGCCCGGCCCGCTGGAAGCTGTCGCCGTGGGCGGTGGCGACGTACCTGCTCGGCGGCACCCTGCCGGACGGCACGGTGATCACACCCAAGTACGTGGGCCCGCGCCGCATCGTCGAGGTCGCCGTCACCACGCTGGCCACCGACCGCGCCCTGCTGCTGCTCGGCGTGCCCGGCACCGCCAAGACCTGGGTGTCGGAGCACCTGGCCGCCGCGGTCAGCGGTGACTCGACGCTGCTGGTGCAGGGCACGGCCGGCACCCCGGAGGAGGCGATCCGGTACGGCTGGAACTACGCGCAGCTGCTCGCCCACGGCCCGAGCCACGACGCCCTGGTGCCCAGCCCCGTCATGCGTGCCATGGCCGAGGGCATGACGGCCCGTGTGGAGGAGCTGACCCGTATCCCGGCGGACGTGCAGGACACGCTGATCACGATCCTGTCCGAGAAGACCCTGCCCATCCCCGAGCTGGGCGCGGAGGTCCAGGCGGTCCGCGGCTTCAACCTCATCGCCACGGCCAACGACCGTGACCGCGGGGTCAACGAGCTGTCCAGCGCCCTGCGCCGCCGCTTCAACACCGTGGTGCTGCCGCTGCCGGAGAGCGCCGACGCCGAGGTCGACATCGTCACCCGCCGGGTCGAGCAGCTCGGCCGCTCCCTCGATCTGCCGGCCGCGCCCGACGGCATCGAGGAGATCCGCCGGGTCGTCACCGTCTTCCGCGAGCTGCGCGACGGCATCACCGCCGACGGGCGTACGAAGCTGAAGTCGCCCAGCGGCACGCTGTCCACGGCGGAGGCGATCTCCGTCGTCACCAACGGACTCGCGCTCGCCACCCACTTCGGCGACGGCGTGCTGTGCCCGGGAGACGTCGCCGCGGGCATCCTCGGCGCCGTCGTGCGCGACCCGGCGGCCGACCGGGTCGTCTGGCAGGAGTACCTGGAGACGGTCGTCCGCGAGCGTGCGGGCTGGACCGACTTCTACCGCGCCTGCCGCGAGGTGAGCGCATGACCGGTACCGGCGGGAGCACGGCGTACGCCGCCGGGCCGCTGCTGCTCGGCGTACGGCACCACGGCCCCGGTTCCGCGCGCGCGGTGCGGGCCGCGCTGGACGCCGCCCGCCCGGCCGCCGTCCTGATCGAGGGGCCGCCCGAGGCCGACGCGCTGATCCCGCTCGCCGCCGACCCGGGCCTGCGGCCCCCGGTCGCGCTGCTCGCCCATGCCGTGGACGAGCCCGGCCGTTCGGCCTTCTGGCCGTTCGCCGAGTTCAGCCCCGAGTGGGTGGCCATCCGCTGGGCCGTGGAGCAGGGCGTCCCGGCCCGCTTCATCGACCTGCCGGCCACGCACACGCTCGCGTGGGAGCAGGGAACGCGCGATTCCGGTGCCGAACCCGATCCCGGTGCCGAACCGGATGCTGGTGCCGACCCCGCCCCCCGGCCCGGTCACGGTGACGAGGTCCGCGTCGACCCCCTCGCCGTGCTCGCCGAGACGGCCGGGTACGACGATCCGGAGCGCTGGTGGGAGGACGTCGTCGAGCACCGGGGGCCGGGTGCCCGCGACCCCTTCGCGCCGTTCGCGGCGGTGGCGGAGGCGATGGGCGCGCTGCGCGAGCGGTACGGCGCCGGCGGTCACTCCCGGGACCTCGTCCGCGAGGCGCACATGCGGCTCCGGCTGCGCGACGCGCGCAAGGAGTTCGGGCACGCCGTGGCCGTGGTGTGCGGGGCCTGGCACGTGCCCGCGCTGCGGGAGAAGACCACCGTCACCGCCGACCGGGCGCTGCTCAGGGGCCTGCCCAAGGTCAAGACCGACCTGACCTGGGTGCCGTGGACGCACCGCAGGCTGGCCCGGGCCGGCGGGTACGGCGCGGGCATCGACTCCCCGGGCTGGTACGGGCACCTGTTCCGGTCCCCGGACCGGCCGGTCGAGCGGTGGCTGACCAAGGTGGCCGGGCTGCTGCGCGAGGAGGACCGGATCGTGTCCTCCGCGCACGTCATCGAGGCCGTACGGCTCGCGGAGACCCTGGCCGCGCTGCGCGGTCGCCCGCTGCCCGGCCTGGGCGAGACCACCGACGCGGTGCGCGCGGTGCTGTGCGAGGGCTCGGACGTGCCGCTGGCGCTGGTGCACGACCGGCTGGTGGTCGGTGACGTCCTCGGCGAGGTCCCGGAGTCGGCGCCCGCGGTGCCGTTGCAGCGCGACCTGGCCCGGCAGCAGCGCTCGCTGCGGCTCAAGCCGGAGGCGCTGGAGCGGGAACTGGAGCTGGACCTGCGCGGGGACACCGACGCCGGCCGCAGCAGGCTGCTGCACCGGCTGCGGCTGCTCGGCGTCGGCTGGGGCGAGCCGGGCCGGTCCCGGGGGAGCACGGGCACCTTCCGGGAGACCTGGCGGCTGCGCTGGGAGCCCGAGCTGTCCGTGCGGATCGCCGAGGCGGGCGTGTGGGGGACGACCGTACAGGCGGCGGCCCAGGCCAAGGCGGAGGCGGACGCGGTGGCGGCGCGCGCCCTGGCCGACGTCACCGCGCTCGCCGAGCAGTGCCTGCTGGCCGGGCTGTCGGACGCGCTGCCCGTGGTCATGCGGGTGCTCGCCGACCGGGCGGCCCTGGACACCGACGTCGGCCACCTCGCCCAGGCCCTGCCCGCCCTCGTCCGCTCCCTGCGCTACGGCGACGTGCGCGGCACGGACACCGGCGCGCTGGCCGAGGTCGCGGCGGGCCTCGCCGAGCGCATCTTCGTCGGCCTGCCCCCGGCCTGCGCCGCACTCGACACCGACGCGGCGGAGGAGATGCGCGGCCACGTGGACGCCGTGCACACAGCGGTGGGCCTCCTGACGGAGAGCCTGACCGGGGCGCCGGCGGGGGACACGGCCGGTGCCCGTGCGGCAGATGCCGGTGAGACCGACCGCGCGCCGGCGGAGGGGGCGGCCGGGGGTGCCGGGGCCGGCGTCGGTGCACGCGCGGGGGGCAGTGACGCCGGCAACGGTGAGTCCGCGGAGGGGGCCGGGAGCGGCGGACCCCTGGGGCGTACCGAGGGCGACGGGGCAGACGCCCGTCCTTCCGCGGAGGGGGGTGACGGCGACACCGGGACCTCGGCAGCGGGCGCCGGGGCCGGCGGGCGCGGGCAGGGCTCGGGACCCGGTGAGTATGGGCGGCGCCGGGCGCACGGGAGCGGTGGCGGGCTCCGCGGGCGCTGGCGGGACGTGTTGCGGGTGCTGGCGCTGCGGGACAACGCGCCCGGTGTCATCCGGGGGCGGGCCGTGCGGCTGTTGCTGGACGACGGGGTGCTGTCGGCCGAGGAGGCGGCCCGGCTGATGGGGCTCGCGCTGTCGCCGGGCACCCCGCCCCCCGCTGCCGCCGCCTGGATCGAGGGGTTCGCCGGCGGTGGGGGCGGGCTGCTGCTGGTGCACGACGAGCGGCTGCTCGGGCTGCTCGACACCTGGCTGACCGGGGTGCCGGCGGAGGCCTTCACGGACGTACTGCCCTTGCTGCGGCGCACCTTCGCGGCGTACGAGCCGGGGGTGCGCAGAACCCTCGGCGAACTGGTCCGGCGCGGCCCGGGGGACCGGCCGGGCGGAGCCGGCGTCCAGCAGGCCGCCGTCCCCGGCTTCGCGGCCGAACCGGACACCGGGCGCGCCGACGCCGTGCTCCCGGTACTGCGGCTGCTGCTCGGCCTCGACGGGGACCACGGCACCCCACCCGGCGCGAACGTGGCGCACAGTGCGGCGCCCGAGGCGATCCGCACCCCGTCGCGCGGCGCCCGGCACAGCACGGCGAACGCCGTGGCGGACAGCGGGGCGAGCGCCGCGACGCCCGCCCCGCGGCGCGGTGCCCCGCCCGCCGCCCCGCGCACCCCGGCACCCCGCGCCACACGCGAAGCGGTGCACACGACGGCACCCGGTTCCCCGCACGACGACTGCCTCACGGGGGTGGGCACATGACGGACACGATGGACGCGACGGCTGCGACGGCTGCGACGGCTGCGACGGCCGCGACGGACAGGACGGCCGCGACGGCGGCCGAGGCGGTGGACCCCGCGCGGGAGCGGCTGCGGCGCTGGCGGCTGGTGCTCGGCGGGGGCCAGGCCGACGGCACCGGGTGCGCGCTGTCCGGCCGGGACGCGGCGATGGACGGCACGCTGGCCGCGCTCTACGGCCGGGGCGACACACCGCCGTCGGGCCGGGACCGGTCGGCGGGGCTCGGCGCCTCCGCGCCGTCCGTGGCGCGCTGGCTCGGGGACATCCGCCGCTACTTCCCGTCCTCCGTCGTCCAGGTCATGCAGCGCGACGCGATCGACCGGCTCGGCCTCGCCTCCCTGCTGCTGGAGCCGGAGATGCTGGAGGCGGTGGAGGCCGACGTGCACCTGGTCGGCACGCTGCTCTCGCTGCACAAGGCGATGCCGGAGACGACCCGGGAGACGGCCCGCGCGGTGGTGCGCAAGGTGGTGGAGGACCTGGAGAAGCGGCTCGCCACCCGTACCCGGGCCACCCTCACCGGCGCCCTGGACCGCAGCGCCCGCGTCAGCCGCCCGCGCCACCACGACATCGACTGGAACCGCACGATCGCGGCGAACCTCAAGCACTACCTGCCGGAGTACCGCACGGTCGTACCGGAACGGCTCGTCGGCTACGGCCGGGCCGCGCGGTCGGTGAAGAAGGAGGTCGTGCTCTGCATCGACCAGTCCGGGTCGATGGCGTCGTCGGTGGTGTACGCGTCCGTGTTCGGCGCGGTCCTCGCGTCGATGCGGTCGATCAGCACCCGGCTGGTCGTCTTCGACACGGCGGTCGTCGACCTCACCGACCAGCTGGACGACCCCGTCGACGTGCTGTTCGGCACCCAGCTCGGCGGCGGTACGGACATCAACCGGGCGCTCGCCTACTGCCAGGCGCAGATCACCCGGCCGGCCGAGACGGTCGTCGTGCTGATCAGCGACCTCTACGAGGGCGGTATCCGCAACGAGATGCTCAAGCGGGTCGCGGCGATGAAGGCGTCCGGGGTGCAGTTCGTGGCGCTGCTCGCGCTGTCGGACGAGGGGGCGCCCGCCTACGACCGGGACCACGCGGCGGCGCTCGCCGCGCTCGGCGCACCGGCCTTCGCCTGCACCCCCGACCTGTTCCCCGAGGTGATGGCCGCCGCCCTGGAGAAGCGGCCCCTGCCCATACCCGACACCGCGTGAGTGGAACCGGCCGTGCGCGGGCACCCGGTGGGCAGCCGGGCCGAGTGTCCGGAGCAGCTCCGTGGGGTGGCCGGCCCCGGGGGGCCGAAGCCGTCGGCCCGTCCGGGCGGTGCCCCGCGGATGGGCGGGTGGTCCCCATTGGGGTGGGGATCAAACGCCCCGGCCCCGGTCGTCCGGGGCCGCCAGGGGGGTCTCACCGGGTCAACCCCAGCCCGGTGAGGCCTCGCACATCGCCCGTACCGGAGGATGTGGCGGCACCCTGTGCCAGGGAACCCGGCATCATGTGACAGGTATCACCGCTCACGTGTGACGCTCGATTTAGGGAGCCCCCGCAAGCGGCGATAACCTGCGAGACGGACATGCCGCGCGCTCGGACACCGTGTGCGCCTCCCCTGTGACAAGCGGACGTCACGTTGCCCTTCGCGGCACGCCCACGCATCCAACGAACCGCGAGATCACTGATAGGGACGGAAGCGCGTGGACCTGTTCGAGTACCAGGCGAGGGACCTCTTCGCCAAGCACGATGTACCGGTGCTGGCCGGTGAAGTCATCGACACGCCTGAGGCGGCGCGCGAGATCACCGAGCGGCTGGGCGGCAAGTCCGTCGTCAAGGCGCAGGTGAAGGTCGGTGGTCGCGGCAAGGCCGGTGGCGTCAAGCTGGCCGCCTCCGCGGACGAGGCCGTCGCCCGCGCGACGGACATCCTCGGCATGGACATCAAGGGCCACACGGTCCACAAGGTCATGATCGCCGAGACCGCTCCGGAGATCCTCGAGGAGTACTACGTCTCCTTCCTCCTCGACCGTGCGAACCGCACCTTCCTCTCCATCGCCTCCGTCGAGGGCGGTATGGAGATCGAGGAGGTGGCGGCCACCCGTCCGGAGGCCGTGGCCAAGACCGCGATCGACCCGATCGACGGCGTGGACGAGGCCAAGGCCCGCGAGATCGTGGAGGCCGCCAAGTTCCCGGCCGAGGTCGCGGACAAGGTCGTCAACGTCCTGATCAAGCTGTGGGACACCTTCATCAAGTCGGACGCCCTCCTGGTCGAGGTCAACCCGCTCGCGAAGGTCGCCTCCGGCGAGGTCATCGCCCTCGACGGCAAGGTGTCGCTGGACGACAACGCCGAGTTCCGTCACCCCGAGTACGAGGAGCTCCACGACAAGGCCGCCGCCAACCCGCTCGAGGCGGCCGCCAAGGAGAAGAACCTCAACTACGTCAAGCTCGACGGTGAGGTCGGCATCATCGGCAACGGCGCCGGTCTCGTCATGAGCACCCTGGACGTCGTCGCCTACGCCGGTGAGAACCACGGCGGCGTCAAGCCCGCCAACTTCCTGGACATCGGCGGTGGCGCCTCCGCCCAGGTCATGGCGAACGGCCTGGAGATCATCCTGGGCGACCCGGACGTCAAGTCCGTCTTCGTGAACGTCTTCGGTGGCATCACCGCTTGTGACGAGGTCGCCAACGGCATCGTCCAGGCGCTGAAGCTCCTGGAGGACCGCGGCGAGAACGTCTCCAAGCCGCTCGTCGTCCGCCTGGACGGCAACAACGCCGAGCTGGGCCGGCAGATCCTCACGGACGCCAACCACCCGCTGGTGCAGCGCGTCGACACCATGGACGGCGCGGCCGACAAGGCCGCCGAGCTGGCCCACGCCGCCAAGTAAGCACTCAGGACGAGGACACCAACACACCATGGCTATCTGGCTCAACAAGGACAGCAAGGTCATCGTCCAGGGCATGACCGGCGCCACCGGCATGAAGCACACCAAGCTCATGCTCGGTGACGGCACCCAGGTCGTGGGCGGCGTGAACCCGCGCAAGGCGGGTCAGACCGTGGACTTCGACGGCACCGAGGTACCCGTCTTCGGCACCGTCAAGGAGGCCATCGAGAAGACCGGCGCCAACGTCTCCGTCATCTTCGTGCCGGAGAAGTTCACCAAGGACGCGGTCGTCGAGGCCATCGACGCCGAGATCCCGCTGGCCGTCGTGATCACCGAGGGCATCGCCGTGCACGACACGGCCGCCTTCTGGTCGTACGCCGGCAAGAAGGGCAACAAGACCCGGATCATCGGCCCGAACTGCCCCGGCATCATCACCCCGGGCCAGTCGAACGTCGGCATCATCCCGGGCGACATCACCAAGCCGGGCCGCATCGGCCTGGTGTCGAAGTCCGGCACGCTGACGTACCAGATGATGTACGAGCTGCGGGACATCGGCTTCTCCACCGCCGTCGGCATCGGTGGCGACCCGATCATCGGCACCACGCACATCGACGCCCTGGCCGCGTTCCAGGACGACCCCGACACCGACCTGATCGTGATGATCGGTGAGATCGGCGGCGACGCCGAGGAGCGCGCGGCCGCGTTCATCAAGGAGAACGTGACCAAGCCGGTCGTCGGCTACGTCGCGGGCTTCACCGCGCCCGAGGGCAAGACCATGGGCCACGCCGGCGCCATCGTCTCCGGTTCCTCCGGCACCGCCCAGGCCAAGAAGGAGGCCCTCGAGGCCGCGGGCGTCAAGGTCGGCAAGACCCCGACCGAGACGGCCAAGCTCGCTCGCGAGATCCTGAGCGCCTGAGCCTCGCAGCACCTGTCGGTAGGCCCGTTCCCCGTTCCGGGGGCGGGCCTACCGCCGTTCCCGCCCGCCGGTCGACGGCGCCGGCCCTGCACCCGGCACCCCTACGGCGGGGGCACGCGTGCCCTCACCGCGGTTCCGGGAACACCCGCTCCGGGCCGGTCGTCTCCCGGCGCAGCTTGGCCTTCAGGGCCTGCTCCTTGCGGGAGAGCGGGCCCGCGGCGGCCGGGGGCGGGACGCCCTGCACCGCCTGGGCCGGAGCCACCGGGGCCTCGTAGCGCGTCGGTGCCGTCCGCAGTGTCAGCGTCGTCGCGCCGATGATCGTCACCGTGAAGGCGATGGCCGCCCGGGTCCAGAAGACGTTCCGGCGCTCGCACCCGGTGCGCACCACCGTCGGCCGCGCCGCCCGCAGGTGCTCCGTCGAGGCCAGTTCGCGCAGCCGGCGGTGCAGCTCGGCGGGGTCGGCCAGCTCCGGCAGCCGCGCGGCCACCGCCTCCCGCGCGTGGGTCAGCCGGCTCGCGGCGGCGGGCGTGCTCGACTCGGTCTCCGCCGCCGTCTCCGGCAGGTCGAGGCCCACCCCGTCGTAGAGGACGAGCGTGCGCCGGTACGCCGCCGGCAGTTCGAGCAGCGTGTGCAGCAGCTCCCGGTCGGCCGGGTCGGCGGGCGGGGGTTCCGGGGACCGGTAGCGGGGGCGGAAGCGGTGCCAGGGGGAGAGCGCGCAGTCGTACGCCACCGCCCGCACCCAGCCGGCCGGGTCCCGGTCCCGGGCCACCTCCGGCCAGCGCTGCCAGGCCAGCTGGAAGGCCCGCTCCACGGACTCGCGGGCCAGCTCCCGGCGCCCGGTGAGCAGATAGGTCTGGCGTACGAGGGCGGGTGCGCAGAAGGCGTACAGCGCGTCGAAGGCCTGAGCGGGCGTCAGCGTGCTCGTCTTCGCCGCCGTCAGACTCGCCTGCGGGGACCGTTCCTGAGGGGCCGTCGGCTCGGGGCTCTGTGTCTTCACCATGCACCCTTCCGTACGAAAAAGAACATAAACATATATTGAGCGACACTTCGGAGGTTCGCCTGTTACGACGGGAAAGCGCGTGTCGTTGGGAGCATGGCGTGCGTGATCCAGATGACCGCTCGCCGCTCGCCGCTGTCGCTCCTGCTGTCCCGCATGCGCGACCGCTCGCCCGGCCTCGCCGCGAGCCTGCTGGGCGGCGCGGTCGCGGCCGGACTGGGGCTGGGTTCGTTCGCCGTGCTCGTCATGGTGCTCTGGGTCAGCTCGCCGTACCCGGACAGCGGACCGGGCGGCGCGCTGCACATCGCCGCCGCCCTGTGGCTGCTCGCGCACGGCGTCGAACTCGTCCGCACCGACACCCTGTCCGGCACGCCGATGCCCGTCGGTCTCACCCCGCTGCTGCTGCTCGCCCTGCCGCTGTGGCTGGTCCACCGGGCGGCGCGGGACGCCACCGACGCCTCCGCCGAACCGGACGGCCCGCCGCCGGTGGGGGCGCGCACCGCGTGGACCGGTGTGGTCCTCGGCTATCTGGGTGTCGGCGCCGCCGCGACGCTGTACTGCTCCGGCGGCGAACTGCGTCCGCAGTGGGTCTGGGTGACGGTGTGTCTGCCGCTGGTCGCGGCGAGCGCGGCCGGCGCCGGGGTGTGGTCGGCGTACGGCCGTCCGCCCGAGCCGGTGCTGCGCGCGCTGGTGGTGGTCCCGGGGCCGGTGCGGCGGCTGGTGCTCGGCACGGACGCGGGGGCCCGGCTGGGCACCGCCGTACGCGCCGCCTGCGCCGCGACGACCGTGCTCTTCGGCGGCGGCGCCCTGCTGGTCGGGGTGTCACTGGTCTGGCACGGCGAGCCGGCGCGGGTCTCCTTCCTGCAGCTGACGGAGGGCTGGACGGGCCGGTTCGCGGTGCTGCTGCTCGGCATCGCCCTGGTCCCCAACGCGGCGGTGTGGGCCGCGTCCTACGCGCTCGGCCCCGGCTTCCTCCTCGGCACCGGGCACCTGGTCCACCCGCTCGCCTCCCACCCGGCCCCGCTGCTGCCGCCGTTCCCGCTGCTGGCCGCGGTGCCCGCGCCGGGCGCCGGTACGCCGCAGAACTGGGTGGCGGGCGTGGTGCCGGCGGTGGCCGGGATGACCGCGGGCTGGTTCGTGGCGCGGGCGGCCGTACGGCGGCCCGCTTCCGGTGCACCGGCGCGGGCCCGCTGGTCGGCCGGCCGCACCGCCGGGGTGGTCCTGCTGACCGCTCTGGTCTGCGCGGCGGCCCTCGCCCTGCTCGCCGAGCTGGCGGGCGGCCCCATGGGCGTGGCCGCACTGGCCCGCCTCGGCCCGCTGTGGTGGCAGACCGGGGGTGCGGCCGGGGCCTGGACGCTGGTGTTCGCGCTGCCGGTGGCGCTGACCGCCCGGGCCTGGCGGCTGCGCCGCCGGCGCCGGCCCCGCGGCGGCATTCCGGCACAGGCCACGGAGACGGGGGCCGTGACCGGGGCGAAGAGCGGCGCGCTCCCGCCGACGGCGGCGACCGGCAAGGCTGCCGGGGTGAAGAGTGGCTCCGCCCAGCCGACGGCAGCGACTGCCCAGCCGACGGCAGCGACTGCCCCGCCGACGGCGACGACTGCCGCTGCGACGGCGGCGACCGGCAAGGCCGCCGGGGCGAAGGGCGGCGCCGTCCCGCCGACGGCGGCGACTGCCCCGCTGACGGGAGCGACTGGCAAGGCCGCCGGGGCGAAGAGCGGCGCCGTCCCGCCGACGGCGGCGACTGCCCCGCTGACGGGAGCGACTGGCAAGGCCGCCGGGGCGAAGAGCGACGCTGCCCCGCCGACGGCGGCGACCGTCCCGCCGACGGCGGCGACCGCCGCGCCGACGGGAGTGACCGGCAAGGCCGCCGGGGCGAAGAGCGACGCTGCCCCGCCGACGGCGGCGACCGTCCCGCCGACGGCAGTGACCGCCGCGCCGACGGGAGTGACCGGCAAGGCCGCCGGGGCGAAGAGCGACGCCGTCCCGCCGACCGCGGCGACGGCCGCGACCGGGCACACCGCCGAGGCGGGAGGGACGGAGAACGCCGACGCGGTGGCCGCCCCGGCACCGGACGCGGCCGAGGCCGACGAGGCCCCGGCCCCGGCCCCCCGCGGCGACACCCCGGCCGCGGCCGCGGCCGCCACCGACGGTGGGGAGGAGGCCGGCGGAGCCGCGGGCGGGCTCAGACTGTGGGGCCGGGGCAAGGGCCCGGCCAAGGAGGGCACGCCCGCTCGGGCGGCCGGTACGACCGGAGCGGACGAGGAGGAGGAGCCGTACGAGGTCCTTCCCGCCGCCGACCCGTTCCCGACCTCGCACCCCGGTCCCGCCCCGACCTCGTACTCCGGTCCCTCCTCGGCCCCGTACCCCGGTCCCGCCCCGACCTCGTACTCCGGTCCCTCCTCGGCCCCGTACCCCAGTCCCTATCCGACCTCGTACTCCGGTCCCTCCCCGGCCCCGTACCCCCGTCCCTACCCGACCTCGTTCACCGAGCCGTTCCCCGTGGGCTGGCACGACGACGCCGCCCGGGCCTCGCGCTGGGCGGCCCTGAAGGAGGCGGCGGGCACCTCCGAGGACGGTGCCGGCACCGCCCAGGGGCCGGACCCCGAGCCCGGGCCGGAGCCAGGTGCCGGCCCTCGCCCCGATCCCGGCCCGGATGTCGCCGAGTGAGAGGCGTCAGCTGTCGTCCACGCCCAGGACGCCGCGCAGTTCCCGGGGCAGCAGGGTGTCGCAGGACTGCTTGGCCTGGTGGGTGAGGGCGTCGTTCACACAGGTGTAGTAGTCGCGGTAGACGAGCTGCACGGTGAACGTGGACGCCACCAGGACCAGGGCCAGGGACGCCGTGACCAGGCCGCTGACGGCCGCCGTCGTCTGGGGCCGGCCGGCCTGGGCCGCCGGAGCCGGAGCGGCCGGACCCGTCGGAGCCGCCGGGGCGTCCGGGGCCGGGCGGCGCGGCTTGGCGCGCAGCGCGCTGCTGCCCCAGTACAGGGCCAGCGCGCCCAGCAGCAGTGCCACGTAAGGCCAGCTGAACAGGGCGAAGAAGACCGCCCACATGCCGGAGAGCAGGGCGTACCGCGCGCGGCGCTGGGCCGGGTCCGTCGGGTCCCAGCGCATGCCGGGGCCGGCCGGTCCGCCGGGCCCCTGCGGGCCACCGCCCGGCCGCTCGCCGAAGCCGTCGGGGGAGCGGCCGGGCTGCCGGTCACTCCACTGACTGCCCCACGAAGGGCCACCGCCCGGTCCCTGACCGCCACCGTGACCACCACCCGGACCCTGGCCGTGCCCCTGACCGGGCGGGTATCCCTGCCCCTGGCCGTGCCCCTGACCGGGCCCGTATCCCGGCCCCTGACCCTGACCCTGACCGGGCCCGTATCCCTGACCCTGACCCTGACCGGCGCCGGACGCGCCCCCGGGGTGACGCGGCTGCCACGGCCGGTCCGGAGTCCCCTCCGGCGGCGGCGCGAACGGATTGTCGTCCTGTCGCCCGCCCTCGTGCCCGGAGCCACCGTGCCCGGAGCCACCGTGCCCGGAGCCACCGTGCCCGGAATCGCCCTGTCCGGAACCGCCCTGCCCCGGTCCGCCGCTCCACCCGGTGCCGCCCTGCCCCGAGCCGTCGGAGCCGCCCCCCGGTGTCCGGGTGGGCGGTGAGGTCGGGCGCTCCCGCAGCAGCGCGGCGCCACGCTCGCCCCCCTGGGCCGGGCGCGGCGGGAACGTGAGGAGTCGCAGGCTGCGATCGGGCATCAAAAGAGCGTCTTCCCCTAGGTGACTACGGCAGTCCGTCATGAGCTTCCACCCCGTGAACGCACCGCACGACGACCGCGTTCCCGAGGCTGCTCCTTCGTGATTCCGTGCGAACGCTACCGTCCGGCCGGCCACCCGTCCCCGGGGCCCCTTCCCGAGTGCCGGTATCGTTGCTGGCGGTCGGCCGCTTCGTAGACTTCCCCGTATACGGGGGCGCGAAGCATTCGTACGACTGTACAAACCGCCCGGCCGGTCGACGGCCGGACACATCGTTTCCCGAGAAAGGGCCCCACCGTGGCCGCCACCACCCCTGGCCCAGCGGTCAAGCGCCTCGTCGTGCTGGTCTCCGGGTCCGGCACCAACCTGCAGGCGCTCCTGGACGAGATCGAGCGCACCGGAGCCGAGGCGTACGGCGCGCGGATCGTGGCCGTCGGGGCCGACCGCGCCGGCATCGAGGGGCTGGCCCGCGCCGAGCGCGCCGGGATCCCCACCTTCGTCTGCAAGGTCAAGGACCACGGCTCCCGCGAGGAGTGGGACGCGGCGCTCGCCGGGGCCGTCGCCGCGTACGAACCCGACCTCGTCGTCTCCGCCGGCTTCATGAAGATCGTCGGCAAGGAGTTCCTGGCCCGCTTCGGCGGACGGTTCGTCAACACCCACCCGGCCCTGCTGCCCAGTTTTCCGGGGGCCCACGGGGTCCGTGACGCGCTCGCGTACGGCGCCAAGGTCACCGGCTGCACCGTCCACTTCGTCGACGACGGCGTCGACACCGGCCCGATCATCGCCCAGGGCGTCGTCGAGGTCCGGGACGAGGACGACGAGAGCGCGCTGCACGAGCGCATCAAGGAAGTCGAGCGAAGGCTGCTCGTCGAGGTCGTGGGGCGGCTCGCCCGCAACGGCTATCGCATTGAGGGACGAAAGGTAGTTATCCAGTGACCGCCGAGAGCAACAAGCGGGCCATCCGTCGCGCGCTGGTCAGCGTCTACGACAAGACCGGTCTTGAGGAGCTTGCCCGCGGGCTGCACGAGGCCGGGGTGGAGCTGGTCTCCACCGGGTCCACGGCCGGCCGGATCGCCGCCGCCGGCGTCCCCGTCACCAAGGTCGAGGAACTGACCGGCTTCCCCGAGTGCCTGGACGGCCGGGTGAAGACCCTGCACCCGAGGGTGCACGCGGGCATCCTCGCCGACCTGCGCCTGGACAGCCACCGCGAGCAGCTCGCCGAGCTGGGCGTGGAGCCGTTCGACCTGGTCGTCGTCAACCTGTACCCGTTCCGGGAGACGGTCGCCTCCGGTGCCTCGCCCGACGAGTGCGTGGAGCAGATCGACATCGGCGGCCCCTCGATGGTCCGCGCCGCCGCCAAGAACCACCCGTCCGTCGCCGTGGTCACCAGCCCGCAGCGGTACGCCGACGTGCTCGCCGCGGTGAAGGACGGCGGCTTCGACCTCGCCGCCCGCAAGCGGCTGGCCGCGGAGGCCTTCCGGCACACGGCGGAGTACGACATCGCCGTCTCCTCCTGGTTCGCCTCGTCCTACGCCCCCGTCGACGAGTCCCGCTTCCCGGACTTCACGGCCGCCTCCTTCGCGCGCAAGAACACCCTGCGCTACGGCGAGAACCCGCACCAGGACGCCGCTCTGTACGTCGACGGCACCGGCGGTCTGGCCGAGGCGGAGCAACTGCACGGCAAGGAGATGTCGTACAACAACTACACGGACACGGACGCCGCCCGCCGTGCCGCGTACGACCACGCCGAGCCCTGTGTCGCGATCATCAAGCACGCCAACCCGTGCGGCATCGCGATCGGCGCGGACGTCGCCGAGGCGCACCGCAAGGCGCACGCCTGTGACCCGCTGTCCGCGTTCGGCGGTGTGATCGCCGTGAACCGGCCGGTCAGCAAGGAGATGGCGGAGCAGGTCGCCGAGATCTTCACCGAGGTCATCGTGGCCCCGGACTACGAGGAGGGCGCGCTGGAGGCCCTCACCAAGAAGAAGAACATCCGCGTGCTGCGCTGCCCCGAGGGCCCGGGACACGAGGTCGAGGTCAAGCCGATCGACGGCGGCGCGCTGCTCCAGGTCGCCGACCGGCTCCAGGCCGACGGCGACGACCCGGCCAACTGGACGCTGGCCTCCGGCGAGGCGCTGGACGAGGACGAGCTGCAGCAGCTCGCCTTCGCCTGGAAGGCCTGCCGCGCGGTGAAGTCCAACGCGATCCTGCTCGCCAAGGACGGCGCCTCGGTCGGCGTCGGCATGGGCCAGGTCAACCGCGTCGATTCCTGCAAGCTGGCCGTCGAGCGGGCCGGCGAGGAGCGGGCCCGCGGCTCCTACGCGGCCTCCGACGCCTTCTTCCCCTTCCCCGACGGCCCGGAGATCCTCATCGGCGCCGGCGTCCGGGCGATCGTCCAGCCGGGCGGCTCGATCCGCGACGAGCAGGTCGTGGAGGCCGCGACGAAGGCAGGCGTGACCATGTACTTCACGGGCACGCGCCACTTCTTCCACTGATTCCGCAGCGCGCCCCCGGCGCCCTGCGCGTGGTCCCGCCCGTCGACCGACGGGCGGGGCCACGCCGGTGTGCGGCGGGTAGGAGGGGGCACGGCCCAACGCCCGGGAACAGGCCGTCGGCGGGGGGCGGGAGGGCGGCGGGGC
>NZ_JBEYXJ010000131.1:0-20648 GCF_040645015.1 Streptomyces sp. NPDC046881
ACTGACTACCCACCCCCCCAGGCCCCGGATCCTTTTCTGGATCCGGGCCTTCGACTTCAGTAGCGGGGACAGGATTTGAACCTGCGACCTCTGGGTTATGAGCCCAGCGAGCTACCGAGCTGCTCCACCCCGCGCCGTTGCAGGTCAACCGTACCACGGCGCGGAGGCATCTTGATCAACGTCCGGTCTTGGACTGTGCGTCCGCGGCCCGCTTCAGCGCGTCCTGGAGATCCTTCTGCGCCTTGGCGTACGCGTCCCAGTCGGGCCCGTCCTTCAGCGCCTGCTGCCCGGCGTCGAAGGCCTTCTGGGCGTCCTCCAGCGCCTGCCTGACCGTCGGGTTGCCGGTGTCGGGCGGGTTCTTGGTGCCGGTCTCCGGGGGTGTGGTGGCCGGGCCCTTGGTGCCGAAGACCTTGTCGAGCGCCTCGCCGAGCGTGTTCTCGAACGCGGTCTGGCCCTCGTAGGTGACCAACACCTTGCGCAGCAGCGGGTACTTCAGTCCACCACCGCGTACGTAGACGGGCTCCACGTACAGCAGTCCGCCGTCCAGCGGCACGGTCAGCAGGTTGCCGTACTCGATGTCGGAGTCGCCGCCCTTGAGGAGCTTGATCGCGGCGGCGATGTCCTGTTCGGAGTTGAACTGGCTCTGGACCTGTTTGGGGCCGTCGACCGTCGTGCTGGTCGGCAGCTTGAGGATTCTGATCTTGCCGTAGTCGCCGGTGCCGGCCTCGGCGTCGACCGTCATGAAGGCGCTCAGGTTGTCCCTGCCGTTGGGCGTGAACGTCGTCGACAGCGAGAACGCCTGCGTGCCCTGGTCGGGCATCTTCATGCTCAGGTAGTACGGCGGCACCGCGTTGCCCGACTTGTTGGTCGGGTCGTCCGGCACCTGCCACACCTCGCTGCCGGTGAGGAACGTCTGCGCATCCGTCACGTGGTAGCGGGTGAGCAGTTCGCGCTGCACCTTGAACAGGTCCTGCGGGTAGCGCAGGTGGGCCATCAGGTCCCCGGAGATCGCGCTGCGCGGCTGCACCGTGTCTGGGAAGGCCTTCATCCAGGTCTTCAGCACCGGGTCCTTGGTGTCCCACTGGTAGAGCTTGACCTCGCCGGTGTACGCGTCGACGGTCGCCTTCACCGAGTTGCGGATGTAGTTGACCTGGTTCTGCTGGGCCACCACCGCGCGCGAGTTGTTCGTGGCGGTGAGCGAGTCGGCCGTGGTGTCGCCGAGGGTCGTACGCGAGGAGTACGGGTAGCCGTTCGACGTCGTGTAGGCGTCGACGATCCACTGGATGCGGTGGTTGACGACGGCCGGGTACGCGTCGCCGTCGATGGTCAGCCAGGGGGCGACCGCCTCCACGCGCTCCTTGGGGGTGCGGTTGTACAGGATCCGCGAGCCCTTGCCGATCGCGCCCGAGTAGAGGATCTGCGGCTCGTTGAACGCCACCGCGTACGCGGCCCGGTTGACCGGGTTGTCGAGGTTGACCCCGCTTCCGCCCCGGTAGCTGGTGGGCTTCTCCCCGTGGTCGTCGGAGTAGTCGATCTCCTTCTGGGGACCGCCGACGATGGAGTAGGTGGTGGTCTTCTCGCCGTAGTAGATCCGCTGCTCGTACGTGCCTAGGTCGCCGCGGGACGGCAGGTCGTACTCGGTGAAGACCGGCTGGCCCTGGGAGTCGGCCTCGGTGCCCTTGGCGGCCACCGCGCCGTAGCCGTGCGTGTAGCGGAAGTGGTCGTTGATCCAGTTGTTCTTCGGGACGCCGTCCAGGTTCAGCTCGCGCAGGCCGATGACCGTGTCCTGGTCCTTGCCGTCCGTGGTGGGGTAGCGGTCGACGTCCAGGTTGGTCGGGAACCCGTAGTAGTTCTTCATCTGCTGGAGCTGCTGGAACGTCGGCGAGACGATGTTCGGGTCCATGATCCGGATGCTCGCCGCGTCGTTCGCGTCGCTGCGCAGCCTGGTCTTGTCCGAGGTCGTGGACCTGCCCGCGTACTCGGTGACCTTGGCGTCGTCGATGTCGTACGCCTGGCGGGTCGCCTTCAGGTTCTTCTGGACGTACGGCGCCTCCTTCGCCTGCTCGTTCGGCTGGACCTGGAACTTCTGCACGATGGCCGGGTACAGGCCGCCGATCAGGATCGCCGACAGCACCATCAGGCCGAAGCCGATGACGGGCAGCTGCCAGGTGCGCCGCCACAGGGTGGCGAAGAACAGCAGCGCGCAGATGACGGCGATGCAGAACAGGATCGTCTTGGCCGGCAGATAGGCGTTGGCGTCGACGTAGCGCAGGCCGGTCCAGTTGTCGGTCGCCTTGAAGTCGCTGGACTTGACCGCGAGGCCGTACCGGTCGAGCCAGTAGGCGACCGCCTTGAGGGCGACGAAGATGCCGAGCAGCACCGAGAGGTGTCCGGTCGCGGCGGCGGTGGCGCGCGCGCCCGGGCTGGTGACGCGCAGCCCGCCGTACAGGTAGTGGGTGAGCGCGGCGGCGATCAGGCACAGGATGGCGGCGGCGAAGCCGAAGCCCAGCAGGAAGCGGTACCAGGGCAGGTCGAAGGCGTAGAAGGAGACGTCCAGGTGGAACTGCGGGTCCTTCTCGTGGAAGGGCACGCCGTTCACCCACATCAGCCAGGTCCGCCACTGGCTCGACGCGGAGGCGCCCGCGATCAGCCCGACCAGCGCGGTGACGGCGAGCAGCAGCCACTTCTTGTACGGCGCGATGGCCATGCGGTAGCGGTCGAGGCTCTGCTGCTCCATGGACATGGCGCTGAGCGGGGGCCGCAGCCGGTGCGCGAGCCAGATGTTGAGGCCGACCGCGACCGCCATCAGCAGGCCGAAGACGAAGAACAGCCCGATCTTCGTCGACAGGGTGGTGGTGAACACGGACGAGTAGTGCACCGACCGGTACCACAGCCAGTCCGTCCAGAAGCCCGCGAACATGGTGAACGCCATGCCGAGGACGGCGAGGACGCCCAGTGTCACCAGCAGGGTCCTCACCCGCCGGGACGGGCGGCCCGCTCTGATCCGTGGCCCCGTCGGGCCTCCGCCGCGGTCCGGCATCTGGAAAGCCAAGGTGCGCACCTCGAAGTTCGCTGTCGATCCGTCAGACCCTCGGGTTCGCGGGCCCGCCGTGGCCCCCCGTGATCGCGGGCCCACACCCTATGCAACTTACTCACGGTTTACTCGGTTCCCGATTCCGGCCCTGAACGAGGCAGGATTGTGACCATGTCCAACACTCCCATGGCAGCGAGCCCGCTCACCCGGGCCGTACTCGAGATCGACGAGTACGTCTCCGGCCTCGGCTGGGACCAGCCCGCTCGCCTTTTCGCCCTCGTAGACACCGCACGGCTGCGGGCTCAGGAACCGTCGCTCGCGGCCCAGCTGGGCCTGCAGGACGAGTCCGAGACCGTCGGTCTCACCCCGATCGAGCAGGACGAGATCCCGTCCGGCAAGCCGCTCGACGAGTTCCTCGGCACCATCGCCTGGCCCGACGCGGTGACCGGCTGCGCGCTCACCGTGGAGCGCCTGATGCTGCCGCCGTCCGCCGAGGCGCAGGTGCCCTCCGGTCTGGACGAGGCCGCGCTGGCGACGTGGGTGGCCGAGCACCCCGAGCGCCAGGAGGTCCGGATGACGGTGGCCGTGCTGCGCGACGGCAGCCGCGAGTCGGCGCTGCGGCTGCGCGAGAAGGACTCCCCGACGGAGGTCCTGACCGGCCCCGACCTGGTGCCGGGCCTGGCGGACGCCCTGACGGCGACCTTCGCCGACTGATCCCGTCCCGCGGTACGACGACGGGGGCGCCCCCGGTGGCCGGGGAGCGCCCGCCGCCGTGTCGGGGGCCGCTCAGCCCTTGGTGGTGCAGCGGGGCAGGGCGGCGGTGTCGCCGCTGCGGATGTCCTTCAGCGCGTCGAGCGCGTCACCGATGGTCTTGACCTTGACCAGGGTGAGTCCGTCCGGGGTGTCCTTGGCGGCCGCGGCGCAGTTGTCGGCGGGGGTCAGGAAGTACCGGGCGCCCTTGTCGCGCGCGCCGACGGTCTTCATCTCGACGCCGCCGATCGGGCCGACCGTGCCGTCGTCGTCGATGGTGCCGGTGCCGGCGACGAACGTGCCGCCGGTGAGGTCGCCCGGGGTGAGCTTGTCGTAGATCCCGAGGGCGAACATCAGGCCGGCGCTGGGCCCGCCGACGTCGGCGAGCTTGATGTCGATGGAGAACGGGAAGGTGTGGTCGGTCCCGGCGGAGATGCCGACGATGGCCCGCTTGGCACCTCTGTCGTCGGAGGTCGCGGTGGTGATCGTGACGTCCTGCGTCCTGGTCGCCGTCTTGTCGGCCTTCTCGGCGGCGGCCTGTTCCTTGGCCGGGACGACGGTGAAGACGACCTTCTCTCCGGGCTTGTGCTTGGTCACCAGCTTGGCGACGTCGGCCGGCTGCTTGACGGCCGCGCCGTCGACGGCCTTGATCACGTCACCGGCGTGCAGCCTGCCCTCGGCCGGGGAGCCCTTGACGACCGTGGAGACGATCACCCAGGACCGCACCGGGATGCCCAGCTCCTTCAGGGCGGCGACCTTGGCGCTCTCCTGGGACTGGCTGAACTCCTCGGCGTTCTCCTGGGTGGACTGCTCCTCCGTCTTGCCGTCCGGGTAGAGCGTGTCGTGCGGGACGATCTTGCTGTCGTGCGCGAGCCAGCCGTAGACGGCCTCGACCAGGTTCATCCGGTAGGCGGCGCTGGTGACCCGGACGGTGGTCATGTTGAGATGGCCGTCCGCCGGGTAGGTCTTGTGGCCGGAGATCTGCAGCACCGGCTCGCCGTCGTGCTCCCCGAGCGTGTTCACGGTGGGGCCGGGGGACATCTCCGCGTACGGCACGGGGATGAGCACTCCCGCGCACAGGAGCGCGATCAGCATCAGAGTCGAGGCGAGCATCGTCGCGGTGCGGCGTGGCATGCCACGACAGTACGGGACGCCCCTGTCAGCGCACCGTCAGGGCACCCCCCGTCACGCGCCGCGCGCGCCCGTGCTGGACTTCTCCATCGCTTCCCGGAACCGGGCGTACCCGTCCAGCTCAGGACCGTCGCTGCGGGCCCTCCGCGTCCGGTTCGCCCAGCTGCCCCACAGTCCGCCGCCGATCGCAGCCACCAGCGGGATCAGCAGCCAGACAAGCACCCCCATGCCGACCTCCCACAGGCCATGAGCGTCCGCAACTGACTGATCAGCAGATTAACCATCCGCACGGACAACGCTCACGCGAGGGTGCCGGTTACGCAACCCGAGGGGTTCGCGTGCCGGATGTGACCCGTTCGGGTCGCCTCAGCAGGCGCCTACCCGCCCTCCCGTCATCCGACCACCACCCCTCGACGACGGCGCTACGCGCCGACCCACTCCTCGGTTCCGTCCGAGAACTTCTGGTGCTTCCAGATCGGCACCTCGTGCTTGAGGTCGTCGATCAGCTTGCGGCAGGCGTCGAAGGCCTCCGCGCGGTGCGGGCAGGCCACGGCGACGACGACGGCGAGGTCCCCCACCCGGAGGTCGCCCACCCGGTGGACGGCGGCCAGCGCCCGCACGGGGTGGCCGGCGACGACCTTCTCGGCGATCCGCCGCATCTCGGCCTCGGCGCTGGGATGGCACGAGTACCCGAGCGCGTCGACGTCGGCGCCCCCGTCGTGGTCGCGCACGGTGCCCACGAACAGCGCGATGCCGCCGGCCGCGTCGTCCCCGACGGCCCGGAACACCTCGTCGACGGAGAGCGGTGTCTCACGGACGGCGATCAGCTTGATGGGATCCTGGGCCGCCCGCTCACCGGGGTGGTCGTTCGTGTGTGCCATGCGTCCATCGTGCCGTACCCCCCGGACATCAGGGAATGCGAGATTCACCAGGCACGCGCGCGGGACGTTTTGGAGTGTCCTACGACGTGAGCGCGGCCCGCCCCGGCCCGGCCCGGTGCCGGGCGGGTCAGCGCCGGCGGGCCTTGCGGGCCCGTCGTACGACGGCCGCGGCGCCCAGCAGGGCGACCGTCGCGCCGGCCGCGCCGGCCGCCGTCGCGTCCTTGCGCCCCAGCCGCCGGCCGGCCACCGTGTGCCGCCCGGACACCTCCTCCAGCAGCTCGGCGAGGACCTCCTCGTTGGTCCACCTCGGCCGCCACCCGGCGTCGTGCAGCCGGCTCCCGCTGACCACCCAGGGGTACATCGTGTAGGCGAGGTCGCCCGCCGGGGACGGGGTGAGGCCGATGCGGTGCAGGCGGGCCGCCGCGCCGAGCGCGACCGCCGAGGGCAGCTCCATCCGCCGGATGCCGCTCAGCTCCTCGACCTCCTCCTGTTCCAGCCATCCGTCGCAGCCGACGGCCAGCTCCCCCTCGACCTTCTCCAGGACGGCGTACTCCAGGGCGCTGCACAGGTCCTCGACGTGGCAGAACTGCCACGCCGGCCGCGACCCGGCCACGACCAGCAGCCGCGGCGACTCGAAGTACCTGGTCAGCGCGGTGTCGGTGCCGCCGACGAGGACGGCCGGGCGGACCACGGTGACGTTGAGCCCCGGATGCGCGCGCGGCGCCCGGCGTGCCAGCCGCTCGATCTCCAGCAGGTCGCCGACCCCGGTCGCCTCGGCGGTGGCGCGCAGCTCGGCGTCCTCCGACAGGGGCAGCTCGTTGTCCGGGAGCGCGCCGTAGACCATCGCCGAGGTGCACAGCACCACGCGGTGCACCCCGGCCGCCGCGGCGGCGGTCAGGACGGTCTGGGTCCCCCGGACGTTGTAAGCCGTGCGTGCCGCCGGATCGGTCTCCAGGTCGAGGTCGAGCGCGAGGTGGACGACGACGTCGGCGCCGCGCAGCTTGTCCGCGATGGCGGGGTCGCGCACGTCGAGGATGTGCCACTGGGCGCCGGCGCACTCGCCGCGCCGCTCGTCGATGGCGAGGACCTGTTTGATCTCCTCGGAGGCGGCGAGCCGCTCGGTGAGCAGGGCGCCGACCCCGGTTGCGGCGCCGGTCACCGCGACGACGGGCCCGCGCACGGCGGGAGGGGTTGAGGGGTTTCGCGCTGCGCGAACCTGCGGATCTGGGGAACTCACCGGGCGTCTCCAGCGGTTGTCTTCAGTACGGGCGCGAGTGACGCGTACGTACCAGGTGCATCCATCCTGCCGCAGGCCTTCCGCAGGCGAAGCACCGAGGCCCGATCGGGTCCGGGTGTCTACGCTGGGTGGTGTTGTCGGGCAGCCGCGCCGCCGGATCGCAACCGGTGGCCTTACCAGCCGAGGAATCCCGTGAGTGACACCCCATTCGGTTTCGGCCTTCCGCCGGAGGAGCCGGAGGACGGCGACGAGGGCAAGAAGAAGGACCAGCAGAGCGGTGGTGGGCAGGGACCGGCCAATCCGTTCGGTTTCGGCGGCCTGCCCGGAGCCGGCGGCTTTGGCGGCCCCGGCGCCGACAACCCGCTCGCAGCCATGTTCGGTTCGCTGAACCCCACCGACCTGGGCGCCGCGTTCCAGCAGCTCGGCCAGATGCTCTCGTACGAGGGCGGACCGGTGAACTGGGACATGGCCAAGCAGATCGCCCGCCAGACGGTCGCGCAGGGCGCCCAGGACGGCTCGAAGGACGCCAGCGTCGGCCCGGCCGAGCGCAAGGCGGTCGAGGAGGCCGTCCGCCTGGCCGACCTGTGGCTGGACGACGCGACGTCCCTGCCGTCGGGCTCCGGCTCGGCGGTGGCCTGGTCGCGCGCGGAGTGGGTCGAGGCGACCCTGCCCGCCTGGCAGGAGCTGGTGGACCCGGTCGCCGAGCGGGTCGGCGCGGCCATGGGCGACGTCCTGCCGGAGGAGATGCAGGCCATGGCGGGCCCGCTGATCGGCATGATGCGCTCGATGGGCGGCGCCATGTTCGGCACGCAGATCGGGCAGGCCGTGGGCGTGCTCGCGGGCGAGGTCGTCGGCTCCACCGACATCGGCCTGCCGCTCGGCCCGGCCGGCCGGGCCGCGCTGCTGCCGGCCAACGTCGAGGCGTTCGGTCGGGACCTCGGCGTGCCGCAGGAGGAGGTGCGGCTGTACCTGGCCCTGCGCGAGGCCGCGCACCAGCGTCTGTTCGCGCACGTGCCGTGGCTGCGCTCGCACCTGTTCGGCGCGGTCGACGGCTACGCGCGCGGGATCAAGGTCGACACGGCGAAGCTGGAGGACGTGGTCGGCCAGTTCGACCCGCAGAACCCCGAGCAGCTGCAGGACGCGCTGCAGCAGGGCATGTTCCAGCCGGAGGACACGCCCGAGCAGAAGGCGGCCCTGGCCCGTCTGGAGACCGCTCTGGCGCTCGTGGAGGGCTGGGTGGACGCGGTGGTCCACGCCGCCGCGAAACCGCGTCTGGGGTCCGCCGACGCGCTGCGCGAGACGCTGCGCCGCCGCCGGGCCACCGGTGGCCCGGCGGAGCAGACGTTCGCCACGCTGATCGGTCTGGAGCTGCGGCCGCGCCGGCTGCGGGACGCCTCCCGCCTGTGGGCGTCGCTGACGGACGCGCGCGGGGTGGACGGCCGGGACGGCCTGTGGGCCCACCCGGACATGCTGCCGACCGCGACCGACCTGGACGACCCCGACGGGTTCGTCCACCGCGAGCAGCTGGACTTCTCCGAGCTGGACAAGATGCTCGGCGAGGCGGCGAACGGCTCGCACGGCAAGCCGGACCTGCGCAAGAAGGACGACGGCGAGACCGAGGGCGACGACGCCGAGTGAGCCTGTACGACGACGCGGTCCTCGTCCTGAAGGAGTACGAGGGCCAGCAGGAGCTGCGCCAGGCCTACCTGGACCATCTGGCCGCCCACCCGGACGGCATGTGGAAGGCCTGCCACGCGGGTCATGTCACGGCCAGCGCGCTGGTGATCGACCCGGAGCGCGGCCGGGTGCTGCTCACCCTGCACCGGAAGCTGCGGATGTGGCTGCAGATGGGCGGCCACTGCGAGCCCGGCGACCCGACGCTGGCGGCGGCGGCCCTGCGTGAGGCGACGGAGGAGTCCGGCATCTCCGGGCTGACGCCGCTGCCCGGCGGCCCGGTGCGGCTGGACCGGCATCCGATCCCCGCGCCGTGCCACTGGCACTTCGACGTCCAGTACGCGGTCCTGGCCCCGCCCGGCGCGGTGCAGGAGATCAGCGACGAGTCCCTGGACCTGCGCTGGTACGCGTACGACGAGGTGGCCGGCGTGGCCGACGCGTCCGTCGTGCGCCTGCTGGAGGGCACACGCGCCAGGCTGTGACGGCGCAAGGGGTGGCCGCCAAGCGGTCACCCCTCACGAGTCGTGGGCGTGCGGTGTGGCTCAGCTCCAGACGTTGCCCTGGTTCTGGCCGCGCGCGCCCTGCTGGCCCATGCCGAACTGGGCGGCCAGGCCCTGCCCGATCACGGCGTTCTGCGGCGGCAGCAGCTCGCTGGGCTGCACGAGCGCGAACCCGGTGCCCATGAAGCTCAGCTCCCAGCCCTCACCGGTGCTGCCGCGCCGCCGCCACACGCCGGAGGAGTGCGTCTGGGCCTGCATCTGCACGCGCAGCCCGGTGGACCAGGCCACGATCGCGTCGGCGTCGCAGTTGACGTACCGGTCGGGCGTGACCTGCATCAGCAGCGGCGCCCCGGAGGTCATCAGGGCCACCTTGCCGCGCCCGGTGATGTTCAGCTGGTACTTCCCGGAGCCGGAGATGCCGTAGAGGCTGTCGACGGCGATGACCTCGTGGTGCAGCGAGGAGTCCATGGCGAGGACGTAGGAGCTGTCGACGGTCAGCCCGTCCTGCTCCACGTCCATGATGTGCACGTGCTGGGCGAGGTTGGCGAGGTAGACGGTGCCCTGGCCGTGGCAGCGCATCAGGTCCAGGCCCTCGCCGGTGTGTGCACGCGCGCGTGCCTGGTTGTTGCTGCGGTACTCGGCGTCGAACTCGACCAGGCCCTGGTAGGCGACCATGGTGCCCTTGCGGGCGAGGAGGTCGTCGTGGCCCTCCAGGGTGATCCGGAGCATCTGCGCGTTCTGCAGGCTCCAGCGTTCCTGGGTCTGGAGGTCGTTGTGCGCGAAAAGCGGGCTCTGCATGGTGTTCTGGCTCCCCCTCAGCCCCGGAACCGGAGGCGGTCGGTGCTGTCCTCGCTGGGCTGGACGACGACGATGCCCTGGCCGGAGAAGGCCATCTGGTAGGCCTCGCCGCTGCCCCGGCCGATCAGCGACTGCGCCTTGAAGCTGCGCTTGCCCTTCACCTTCAGGTTGGGCGACCAGGCGACGAGCGCGTCCGGGTCGACGTACGTCTCGTCCTCGCCGCCGCCGCAGTCCACGACGATCGGCTTGCCCCGGGAGGTCAGCGCGACCCAGCCCTGCCCGGAGATCCGCGTGTTCCACAGGCCCTGCCCGGCGAACTTCGCGAGCCCCTTCACCCGCTCCACGCCCCAGCTGAGGTGGGCGTCGAAGGCGAGGAGGTTGGTGGCGTTGACGGAGATGCCGTCGCCGTTGAGGTTGATCACGACGACGTCGGCGCCGTAGTCGGCGAGGTAGAGCAGGCCGTCGCCGGAGCACTTCATCAGCGGCGCGCCCTCGCCGGTGACCCAGTCGCGGGCGATCTGGCGGACGGCCGGCGGGTTGGGCTCGTACTGGATGAAGCCTTCGTAGGCGACCATCGACCCCACGCGCGCGAGGAGGTCGTTCCCGGTCTGCAGGGCGACCTTCAGCATGTGGCTGCCGTGGTTCTCCATGCGGGCGGTGACGGGTGCGGGGGCGAAGCCCGCGAGCGGCTGGTTCATTTCGGGCTCCCTCAGACCTCGTACGGCTGGACGACGATGAAGTTGCCGGGCGCGCCCCGGAACTGGAGGTTGACGCTCTCGCCGGTGTCGCCCGGGTAGGCGTTGCGGCGCATCCGGACCTGGCTGGAGACGATCACCTGGGAGGCGGCCGACCAGGCGACGACGGCGTTGCAGTCGGCGAAGGTGGTCGGCGTGACCGGCAGCACCACGGGCGTGCCGTGGGTCTTGACGACGATCGTGCCGGTGCCCTGGAACTGCATCGTGAACAGCGCGCCGCCCGGGATGCCGTGCCCCTCGATCCGGCGGACCTCGTACTGGAGGCTCTCGTCGAAGGCGAGGACGTTCTCGGCGGACACGCAGATCGCGTCGCCCTGCAGCTCGACCGGGTGCAGGTGGGTGGAGTTCTCCGCGAGGAACACCTGGCCCTGGCCGGTGCAGCGCATCAGCTGCATCTCCTGGCCGGTGGCGTTGCCGACGATGCGCCCGGCGAACCCGGCGCCCTTGTAGCTGAAGTCGACCTTGCCCTGGTAGAGCACCATGCTGCCCTGCCTGGCCAGCACGGGCTGGCCGCCGATGCCGAGGTCGACGCGGATCAGCTTCTTGTTCTGCTGGGTCCAGCGCTGCCCGGTCGGCGTCTCCTTGAACGCCTGGAGCGCGGCCGTCACCCCGGCACCGCCCTGGGGCGCGCCCTGCGGCACTCCGTACGGGGCGGGCTGCTGGCCGGGGACCTGCCCGTATCCCGGGGGCATGGGCGGGGCCTGCTGGCCGCCGTAGGGGGCGGGCTGCTGGCCGTAGCCCGGGGGCAGCGGCGCGCCGGGCTGGCCGCCGTACGACGGCTGCTGGGGCGGCTGACCGTAGGGCGCGGGGGCCGGGGCGGCCGGCGGCGGGACGGTGCCGCCGGGGGGCGGGGTCAGGGGGCCGACGACCGTCGGTGCGGCGTGCACGTTCGGTGCGGGGGCCGGCGGCGGGGGCGTCTGGCCGGGCGGCGGGGCGAAGCCCTGCGGGGCGGGCTGCGGGGCCGGGGCGGGTGCGGGGGCGGCCGGGGCGCCGAACGCGGGCGGGGGCGTGGTCTGGGCGGGCGGGGCGAAGCCGGGGGCCGCGCCCTGCTGCGGCTGCGGCTGCTGCGGTGCGGCCGGGGCCTCCTCCTCCAGCACCTCGCCGCCGAAGTGCTTCAGCAGCGCCTCCAGACCGCCGTCGAAGCCCTGCCCGACGGCGGCGAACCGCCACCCGTCCTTGAAGTAGAAGTCACCGAGCATCACGGCCCGCTCGGTGGAGAACTCCGCGCCGCTGAAGGAGTACCGCGCGACCTCCTCGCCGCCCGCCACGATGCGCAGGTAGCCGGGAGCGATCTGCGACATCTGCCCGGCGCCGTCGAGGGTCGCCGTGAAGGACAGCTTGCGGATGTGCGAGGGGATCCGGTCGAGCGTGACCCGGAACGACTCCGTGTCACCCGCCTGGGCGCCCAGCAGCTGGATGGACTCCTCCGGGGACTTCGGCTGGTTGAAGAAGACGAAGTACCGGTCGTCCGAGAGACGCTCGTCGGCGTCCAGACCGAAGCAGCTGATGTCGAAGGTCAGTCCGGGGGCGGAGATCTGCACGCCTACGTACAGATCCGTGCCCGGCGTGAGGTCACTGATCCTGGCCTTGTGGCCGCGTTGGAATTCCCTGGCCATGCGTTACGACCGTCCCCCATCCCGAATGTGAGTGCGTCGCGCCAGGCTAACGGCAAAGACCGACGACGGCCCCGAAGGGTCGTCGTCGGTACAGACCCGGTACACAACCGCTGCCGGCCGCTCACGTGGCCACGGCCGCGCGCGGGACGCTCAGGAGTCCTGCTCGTCCCGCGCGCCCGGCACGTGCGGCAGCCGCGCGGCGGCGACGACCCCTTCGAGATAGCCGCGGGCCCGCTCGGTGCGCGGATAGGCCTCCAGCAGCCGCCAGAAGTCGGGGCCGTGACCCGGCACCAGCAGATGCGCCAGCTCGTGGCAGAGCACGTAGTCGACGACGTACTCCGGCATCCCCTGCAGGCGGTGCGAGAGCCGGATGCTGCCCTCGGCCGGGGTGCACGAACCCCAGCGGGTGTTCTGGTTGGTGACCCAGCGCACCGAGGCGGGCCGGGCCCGGCCGTCGAAGTACTGGGCGGACAGCCGCTCGGCACGCTCGGCCAGCGCGGCGTCGCCCAGCACCCGCCGGCTCTCCTGGGCGGCGAGTTTGTCGAGCATGACGGTCACCCAGCGCTGCTCCTCCGCCTTCGACATCCGGGCGGGGATCAGTACGACGGTGCGATCGCCCTCGCGGTACGCGGAGACCGTCCGGCGGCGCCGGGCGCTCCTGCGGACCTCGATCGCGCTCGCCCCCGGGCCGCCGGGCGGCTGGCTCGTCGTGCTGCGCTGTGGTTTACCGGCGCGGTGCAGTGGGTCGGCGGGCACGCCCCGACGTTACCCGGTGGGCGTGGGCAAAGTCCCGGCTGCGGGACGGTTGGCTGCCGATGCCCCACCATGTGTTTGATTCGTACGATCGATCCGTACATCCGGTTTGCACCACTTTGCCCCTGCCGATCGGTATGACAAACATCCCCCGCCTGTGGATAACTCCCGACGCCCGGGACCCGGGCCGGGCATGCTGGCAGATGTCGGCGGGCCACGGCCGACTCCGCCGACGACGGACGGGACGGACGTGACTGACGTGACCGAAACGACAGATGTGACGGGACAGGGATACGGGGGGCAGTCATGCATCCGGTGGTGAAGCCCGCGCTGCGGCGCGGCTGGCGCGATCTCGACACCGTGCAGTTCGGGATGACCCCGGCGCACGCCGTCACGCTCGGCCCGATGGACACGGCGACCGGCAGCCTCCTCGACCTGCTCGACGGCACCCGGGGGCTGCCGCTGCTGCGCGAGGAGGGCCGCCGCGCGGACATACCGCCCCACCAGGTCGACGCCCTGGTCGAGCGGCTGGCCCACGCGGGCCTGGTCGACGACGCACGCGGCGGCGGCCCGGCCGCGGACGCGCTGCGTGAGAAGACCGACGTCCTCGAGCGGCTGCGCCCCGACCTGGCCTCGCTATCCCTCCTCACGCCCGAGCCCGGCGGCGCACCGGCCCGGCTCGCCGCCCGCCGCGCCCTGCGGGTGCGGGTGCACGGAGCGGGCCGGGTCGGCGCCCTGCTGGCATCGGTCCTGTCCGGCGCCGGCGTCGGCGAGGTCGACGTACGCGACGCGGGCCGCGTCGAGCCGTGGGACGTGGCACCGGGCGGACTGCCCGCCGAGTCCCTCGGCGACCGCCGGGACGCGGCGGCGCGGGCCGCCGTCCGCCGTGCGGCACCCGACCGCCCGCCCCGTCACGCCCACTCCCCCGGATCCGGTGCCGAGGACCCCGGCCTCTCCCTGGTGATCTTCGCGCCGCGGGACGACGCCGCCGTACACGCCCCGGACCCGCTCACCGCCGAACCGCTCATGACCGCCGGCACACCCCATCTGTACGCCGGTGTCGTGGAGGGCACGGGAGTCGTCGGCCCGCTCGTGCTGCCCGGCGAGTCGGCCTGCACCGGCTGTCTGCACCGGGACCGCGCGGACCGCGACCCGGCCTGGCCCCGGCTGGTGGCCCAGTGGCGGTCCGGCAGGGCCCGCCGGGTCGCGGCCTGTGATCTGGCCCTGGCCACCGCCGTGGCCGGACTCGCGGCGGCCCACGCACTGGCCTTCCTCGACGGCGGATCACCGTCCGGCGCGGGCACCCGCTGGGAGGTGTCCCTGCCCGGTCTGCACTGGCACGCCCGGCCGGTCCGGCCGCATCCGGAGTGCGACTGCGGGGCAGCGCAGCGAGGTAATCGGGAGCACTCCTCAACCGACGGGCAGCCGCGCGCGACAATGGCGGTGCAACGGCCGTCGACGGAGCGGCGACGCGAAGCGGGCGCGGCACGGCCGACTGGGACTTGGAGGGCGCATGTCTGATCTTCCCCGGAAGGCGGTCACCCGGACCGCCAAGCTCGCCGCGCTCCCGCTCGGCTTCGCCGGCCGGGCCACCTGGGGGCTGGGCAAGCGGATCGTCGGCGAGTCCGCGGAGATCGTCGGCCGCGAGCTGCAACAGCGCACGGCGGAGCAACTGTTCAAGGTGCTCGGCGAGCTGAAGGGCGGCGCGATGAAGTTCGGGCAGGCGCTGTCCGTCTTCGAGTCGGCACTGCCGGAGGAGATCGCCGGCCCCTACCGCGCGGCCCTGACCAAACTGCAGGACGCGGCCCCGCCGATGCCGACCCGCACGGTGCACTCCGTCCTCGAACAACGGCTCGGGCCGGACTGGCGCGACCTGTTCGAGGAGTTCGAGGACAAGCCGGCCGCCGCGGCCTCGATCGGCCAGGTGCACCGGGCGGTGTGGCACGACGGCCGTGAGGTGGCGGTCAAGGTGCAGTACCCGGGAGCCGGCGAGGCCCTCCTCTCCGACCTCGGCCAACTCAGCCGCTTCGCCCGGCTGTTGGGCCCGCTCATCCCGGGCATGGACATCAAGCCGCTGATCGCCGAGCTGAGGGACCGCGTCTCGGAGGAACTGGACTACGCCCTGGAGGCCCAGGCCCAGGCCGCGCACGCGGAGGAGTTCGCCGACGATCCGGACGTGGTCGTCCCGGCCGTGGTGCACCAGTGCGAGCAGGTCCTGGTGACCGAGTGGATGGACGGCATCCCGCTGTCCGAGATCATCGCGGACGGTACCGAGCAGCAGCGCGACCGGGCCGGCCAGCTCCTGGCCCGCTTCCTCTTCTCCGGCCCGGCCCGCACCGGCCTGCTGCACGCCGATCCGCACCCGGGCAACTTCCGTCTGCTGCCCGGCGGCCCGGCCGGCGCGGACGACTGGCGCCTCGGCGTGCTGGACTTCGGCACGGTCGACCGGCTCCCCGGCGGCCTGCCGGACCCGATCGGCATCTCCCTGCGGATGACGCTGGACGGCGACGCCGAGACGGTCTACGAGCTGCTGCGGACCGAGGGATTCGTCAAGGAGACCATCGCACTGGACCCCGACGCGGTCCTGGACTACCTGATGCCGATCATCGAACCGGCCCGGGTGGAGGCGTTCACCTTCACCCGCTCCTGGATGCGCGGCCAGGCCGCCCGCATCGCGGACCCGCGCTCCCCCGCCTACCAGCTCGGCAAGCAGCTCAACCTGCCGCCGGCCTACCTGCTGATACACCGGGTGACGCTCAGCACCATCGGGGTCCTGTGTCAACTCGGCGCCACGGTACGGCTGCGCGAGGAACTGGAGGAGTGGCTGCCGGGCTTCGTGACCGAGGTGGACGAGGAGGGTGTCGTCGGGGACGACGGGGTCGGAGACGACGTGGTCGAGGATGACTCGGGCGAGGCAGAGCCGGGCGAGGAGGAGTCGGCCGCGGGAGCTTGATCCGGCGTGCCCGGAAGTTCGTGAGGGGGAGGGGTGGGGCGGGGGGGGAGGGCCCCCCGGAGAAGCGTTCTCACCACCAGGCCGAGTCCAGCCGCCCCTCGATGGCCCGAAGGTTCTCCCGCGAGCACGCGTCGCAGAAGTACTGCCGGATGCCGTTCTCCACGGAGCAGGTCCAGGTGGCCGGTGGGGGGCCGTCGGCGGGGGTGCCGCAGCGGGCACACACGAGGCGGCGGCGCTCCGAGGTGGAGCCGTCCTGATCGCTTCCGCCGGGAGGACTCGTCACCCGGTGACGATAACCCCGGGGCCGGCGGATCGCCTGCGCAACGCACCGCGGGGGCCGGTCCGTTCGGCCGGACCGGCCCCCGCGGGGAGGCTTCGCCCCCCCTGTTCGGGAGGCCACCGCTGCTCAGGTGTGTTCTCTACTGCATGACGGCCATGGCGAGCGCGCGGCGGGCGCGCAGCGAGGCGCGCTCGGCCCGGCGCTGCATCCGCCGGGCGGCGGCCAGGCGCACGGCCCGGCGTTCGCTCACGGCGTCATGGAGTCGCTCGTGCATATGCGCACGAGCCAGGGCTTCTTGCATGAGTTGCATCTCGCGGTTCCTGTTCTGACGCGCTTCGGTCGCGCCGGTGGTGGTGAAGTCTGGGGTCGCGGAGCCGGCGGGCTCGCTGGTGGACGGCTTCATCGGGGCCTGCTTCTTGGGGTCGTGCGTGAGGGGGCGATCGATCGTTCCTGCGGTGTTCATGCCGTGACCGGGTTCTTCCGCGGGCGGCCGCGCGGCCGCTTCCGGGCGACGACGACACCCTGGACGAAGAGCTCTCCACCCCAGACGCCCCAGGGCTCGCGCCGCTCCTTGGCGCCGGCGAGGCAGGCCTCCATCAGCGGGCAGGTGCGGCAGAGGGACTTGGCGTACTCCACGTCCGCCGGCGACTCGGCGAAGAAGACCTCCGGGTCGTAGGAGCGGCAGGGGACGGGTACGCCGAGGTTCTCGATGGCGTCGTCGAGCGCGGTGAGCGCGGTGAGGGGGATCAAGGTGGAGTCCTCCGTGAGGCCGGGCGGGGGGATCGTTTGCGAAGGCGGTACGGACGGGGCGTGCGCTTCGAGTTGCACGGTTGGTCTTCCTCGTCTGGTCGGTCCGGCCGGTTGACCGGGTGTCGGCGTGGTACCGGGTTCTTTCCTGTCCCGAGGCCCCTTCGCTCCGTCGTCCCCGTTCGGGGAAAACAGAAGGGCCGCGGATCCCGGATGGGGTTCCGCGGCCCTGAAGGCGCCGGCCTGATCGGCGATCAGGCTGGATCACTCCAGGGTTCTGGCCCACGGAAGGCCCACATCAGGTGGTGGTGCGTCGTCTGCTTCCGGAATCCGGCACCGGCCGCCGCAAAGGCATAGGCGTGGGCCTGTGCCTCTACCGCTTCCAGTGCCTTGGTCGGTCGCTCATTGCGCTCACGGATGGGAAGACCCGCGAGGGCAACAGAGGACGCCGGACGCACGGCACGGATGCCGGACAGACCGGTGCCCTGGTTCGAGGCGCCGAGCATGCACGTGGAGACGGTCGAGCGATCGGTCAGTTTGGCCGCGCTGACGGTGGTGCTGATGTTGATGCTGATCACTGGACTCGCCTCCTCTCGGCGTCTCTGGGACTGGGGTGAGCCAGTCCGTTCGGATATGCAAGTACAACACGGAACCGGGCCTTCGAGAAGGCCGCTGTTTCCGTGCCTAGAACCTATGGGGATTGCCGGGGCATGCGCAAACTATTTTTTCGACGAGTTGGCATCAGTCGCTGACGTCGTCCTGGCCGGGCTCTTGGCCTGCGCAGATGGCCAGAACGTCGGCTCCGTAGCTGCGCAGCTTGCGGCTGAGGACGCCGGGGATGCGGGCCAGCTCGGCGGAACTCTCCGGGCACGCTTCGGCGATGGCCATCAGGGTCCGGTCGGTGAAGACGCAGAAGTCCGGCTGGCCGCTGCGCTCGGCCTGCACCGCGCGCCACTCCCGGAGCCGTTCGTAGAGTCCTTCGTCCATGTCCGAGGGGCAGTCGGCGCAGCGCATCAGTTTCATCTCGCCCGCGTCGGTGAGGGTGCGGCCGCAGACCCGGCAGCGGGCCGGGGTGCGCTGGACGCGCCGCGGGGTTGTGACGGTGCTTCCGGAGATGCCGCGCTCGACGCCTCCGGTCACGCCGGCGCCGGTGTGGCCGACGGTGGGGGTGGTGCCGGGGCGCAGCCCGTCGAGGAACCGGCTGGGCCGGCGGTTGGCGCGTCCGCCGGGTGAACGGGACAGGGCCCAGGAGAGGTGGAGGCGTTCCCGGGCGCGGGTGACGCCGACGTAGAGCAGGCGGCGTTCCTCTTCGATCTGCTCGTCGGTGCGGGCGTAGGTGATGGGCAGCATGCCCTCGGCGATGCCGACGAGGAAGACGACGTCCCATTCCAGGCCCTTGGCGGCGTGGAGGGAGGCGAGGGTGACGCCTTGGACGGTGGGGGCGTGCTGGGCGTTGGCCCGCTCCTCCAGTTCCGTCACGAAGTCGGCGAGGGTGGCTCGGGGGCGGGTGGCGGCGAGGTCGTGGGCGAGGTTGACGAGGGCGGCCAGGGATTCCCAGCGTTCTCTGACGGCGCCGGAGCCGGCCGGGGGTTCGCTGGTCCAGCCTTCGCCGGAGAGGACGGCGCGCACCTGGGAGGGCAGGTCGACGACGTCGTCGAGGAGGGAGTCGTTGCCGCCGAAGCGGGCCGCGCCGCGCAGGGCGATGCCGGCCTTGCGGATCTCGGGCCGGTCGAAGAAGCGTTCGGCGCCGCGCAGCTGGTAGGGGACGCCGGCGTCGGCGAGTGCCTGTTCGTAGGTCTCGGACTGGGAGTTCGTGCGGAACAGGACGGCGATCTCGGCGGCAGGGACGCCGGCGTCGATCAGTTCGCGGATGCGGCGGGCGGCGCCTTCGGCTTCGGCGGGTTCGTCGGTGTATTCGGTGTAGACGGGTTCGGGGCCGGGGGGGCGCTGGGAGACGAGTTCCAGCCGGTGGTCGGCGGCGCGGCCTCGGGCCTGGGTGAGCAGGGCGTTGGCGAGGTGGACGACCTGGGGGGTGGAGCGGTAGTCGCGGACAAGTTTGACGACGGTGGCTCCGGGGTGGCGGAGGCGGAAGTCGAGGAGGTGGTCGGGCGTTGCTCCCGTGAAGGAGTAGATGGTCTGGCTGGCGTCTCCGACGACGCACAGGTTGTCGCGCTCGCCGAGCCACAGGTCCAGCAGTCGCTGCTGGAGCGGGCTGACGTCCTGGTATTCGTCGACGACGAAGTGCTGGTACTGGGCGCGGACCTGTTCGGCGATGTCGTGCCGGTCCTGGAGGATGGCGACGGTGAGCAGCAGGACGTCTTCGAAGTCGATGACGGCGCGGTCGCGTTTGAGGTCTTCGTAGGCGGCGTAGAGGTGGGCGATCTCGGCGGGGTCGCGGGGGGTTTCCCGGCCGGCCTTCGCAGCCGCGTACGGGTAGTCGGCGGGGACGGTCTGGGTGACCTTGGACCATTCGATCTCGGCGGTCACGTCGCGCAGCTCGTTGCGGTCGAGCCGGGTGCCGAGGGCGGCGGCCGCGTCGGCGACGAGTTGGATCTTGCGGTCGACGATGCGGGGCAGGGTGCCGCCGATCGCTTTCGGCCAGAAGTACTGGAGCTGGCGGAGGGCGGCGGAGTGGAAGGTGCGGGCCTGGACGCCGTGGGCGCCGAGCTGGCGCAGCCGGCCGCGCATCTCTCCGGCGGCGCGGTTGGTGAAGGTGACGGCGAGCACGCTGGAGGGCGGCAGGATGCCGGCGCGGACTCCGTAGGCGATGCGGTGGGTGATGGCCCGGGTCTTGCCGGTGCCGGCTCCGGCCAGGACGCACACCGGTCCGTGCAGGGCGGTGGCCACCTCGCGCTGCTCGGGGTCCAGCCCTTCGAGCACCGCGTCGGCGTCACCCGGCCGGCCCGGGTGCGGGGAGCCGCCGGTGCCCTGCGGGAAGAGGGTGGAGTGCGTTGCTGCTGTCACACAGCCATGCTGCCAGGTCGCCCGGGACGGCTGCGCCGGTTGTCCACAGGCAGGGCCTCGCAGTCGTATTAATCACGAACGCTCGATCACGGTCTCTTGACCACGGCCTCTTGATCGGGACTCGCCCGGGGCCGTACCCCGGTGGGGAATGGTGGGCCGGTCGCTTACGTTCTCACCCTGGACGACCTTTTCCGAGCTGGCTGAGGAGAGCGAGAGAGATGCAGGGCACTGTCACGATGTACAGCACGACTTGGTGCGGCTACTGCCGGCGGCTGAAGAGCCAGATGGACCGGGAGGGCATCGCCTACACCGAGATCAACATCGAGCAGGACCCGGAGTCCGCCGCCTTCGTGGAGAAGGCGAACGGCGGAAACCAGACCGTCCCGACCGTGCTCTTCGCGGACGGCTCCACGCTGACGAACCCGTCGCTGGCCCAGGTCAAGCAGAAGCTCGCCGCGTAAGCCCGAGCTGCGCCGAACGGCGGGGGGGGCCCGCCCCCCCGCCGGGCCGGGGGGGCGGCGGCCGGGGGGCCGAAAAGCGGCGGGGGGGGGGGGGGGGTGGGGCCCCCCACACGT